>NZ_JBFARO010000071.1:0-39804 GCF_040677125.1 Actinomadura sp. NPDC049382 | reverse complement strand
CCGGCACCGCGGCGAGCCGGGGCTCACCGGCCTCGCCCTCGTCGGCGGCGGCGGGGGTGAGCCGCCGGTACGCCTCCGCCGCGCTGAGGGCGTGCCAGGCGTCCCGGACGACGGGCGGCGGCAGGGGGCGGTGGTTGAGGCGCCGGGCGCCGACCGCGTTCGCGAACATCGCCGACAGCGCGGCGGCGTGCACGGGCGGGACGTCCTGCCAGGTGCCGGTGATCCGGCCCAGCGGCCCCCGGCGGGCGGGGCGCCGGGGCCGTCCCGCGATCAGCAGCGCGCCCAGCGCGGACGCGCTCAGCGCGAGCTGCGCCGAGCGCTCGCTCGCGCGCCGCGCCGCCGGGACGGCGGCCAGCAGCCGCCACGCCTCCGCAAGGCCGGGGCCGCAGACCAGGTCGGCGCGCCAGTCGGCCAGCCCGCGGCCCCGCAGGACGCTGACGCCCACGTCGGCCGCGTCGAGGGCCTCGCCGCGGCCGGTGGAGAAGGCCAGGACCACGTGGCCGTCGCGCTGCAGCGCCGCGACCGAGCGCGCCAGGTCCGCGGCGGCCACCGGGGAGTCGTCGCCCCAGGCCAGCAGCTCCCTGGTGCTCGCGTGCTCGGTCAGCAGGACCACGTCGGCGGCCCGGTGCGCCGCCGCCAGCAGCCCCTCGGCCAGCCGGTCCATCGAGGTGCCGACCCGGACCCGGCCGCACCGCTCGCCCCGGTCGTCGAGCAGGTCGAGGGTGATGCCGTCCGGGTCGCCGGGGCCGCCGGACGGCGCGTCCGGCGCCCGCGCGAGCCGCCGCCCCGCGCCCGCCCACGGGCCGGGCCCCTCCAGTGCCGCGCGGCCGTGCTCGGCGAGCACCTCGCCGGCCGCCCGCCACACGTCCGCGTCGTCCAGCCCGGCGCTCGTGGAGACCGCGGAGAGCAGCCGCAGCTCGCCGTCGCACAGCACCGCCGAGTCGAGGACGACCGCGGTGACCCGGTCGAGCCGGCGCAGCGCGCCCGGATCGAGGACGACCACGCCGCGCCGCGCGAGGTCGCGGCCGAGCACCGCCGCGAACGCCTCCCGGCCGAGCCGCGCCGCCTTGGGCACGGTCGCCAGCAGCACCTCGGCGGCGGCGGACGCGTCGCGGGTGGTCGCCAGGATGCCGCCGGAGCCGAGCAGCTGGGCCAGCGCGGTGCGCCGCGCCGCCCGCTCCACCGGCCCGTCCGGGAGGGGGCGGGGCCGCTCGGCGGGGGCGCCGCACTCGTGCGGCTGCCGGCCCGGCACCGCCAGCTGCGGCTCGCGGCACCGCCACGTCTCGCGGTGGGCGCGGAACTCGTAGAGCTGGAAGACGCGGTGCACGGCGTCGGTGACCGGCGGCGCGATCCCCTGCCCGGCTCCGTGGACGGCGGCGGTCGCGACGCCCAGCAGGGCGTCGGCGCGCAGCACGCCGAGCCGGCGCTCTAGCACTGACCGCAGGGGCGGGACGGTCTCGGCGAGCGACACCGCGGCGCGCACGGGGGCGGGCACCGGCGGGAGGACGAGCAGCCTGCCGATCATGGCGGCGGCGACCCCGGCGCAGTCGGCCGCGAGCGCGCTCACCGCCGCCGCCCGCGCCATGTCGTCGTCGGGACGGCGGAAGTGGACCGCCTCGTCGAAGTGGGCGGCGTCGTGCGCGTCCTCGACGGACTCGACGGTCTCGACCAGGGTGTCGACGTCGACCGCGTCCTCCGCGTAGGTGATGAGGACGTTCCCCGCGACCGCGTTGACCTCCGCCCAGTCGACGCCGGGCAGGCCGCGCAGCGCGTCGGTCAGCGCCCGCGCGTACCGCCGGTGCCGGAGGCCGTCGCCGGCCAGGCCGTTCGCCTGGATGTGCGCCCGGCCGCCGTGCGCCCACACGCGGCGCCGGGGACCGCCGGCCGCGAGGGTGGCGACCGAGCCCAGGGCTCCGGTGCCGGCGCGCACGGTGGTCCGCACTCCCGCGGCGGCACCGCGGACGGCCGTCCTCGACACCGCGTTCGGTACGGAAAGCACCGTCCTGGCCAGGGACATCCCTGGAATCCCCACCGACCGTTTCCTCCCCCTGCGAAACCGCGACCGGCCAGGCACGGCGAGTACCCCGCCGGGGGCGCCGCAAACGGCCGCCTCCCCGGGGCCACCCCCCGGAGAGGCGGCCCTCACCAGCGGCCGGCCTCCTCGGTGTCGCGCAGCACCGGTCGGCCGCCGACGAGGTCGTAGCGGTTCATGGCGGCCAGCGGCGGGGAATAGGCGTGCACGCTGACCGCCGGGGCGGCGGAGGTGTTGCGCACCTCGTGGACGTACTCGGGCCCGAACGCGCGGACCTCGCCCGGCGCCACCGTGCGCACCGCGCCCGGGTCGCGCTCCTCCAGGGCGCCGAGCGCGACCGCGAACGCGCCGCGCGAGCCGCCGTGGTCGTGCAGGCCGGTGCTCTGGCCGGGGAGCCAGCTGATCAGCCAGATCTCGCGGTCGCCGTCGCGGTGGAGGCGCTCGTACCAGCGCCCCCGCGGGTCGAACCGCACCCGCGCCAGCCATTCGGCGCTGTTCTCCGCCAGCGCCGCCGCCGTGGCGGCCAGTGCGCCCTCCGTCACCAATGCGCCCGCCGCCGGGGCGCTCGTGCTCGTCGTCATCGTGCCGGGTTCCTCTCCTGGTTCACGGGTGTCGCTGCGCTGCGCCGCCGAGGGACGCGGCGGCGCGACACAGCGCGCTCGCCAGGCGCCCCAGATCGACGTGCGGCCGCGTCCACAGGGAGATCCGTGGCCACGGAGAGGTCCGTGCGTGCATGCCGACCAGCATGGCCGCAATTCCCTACTAAGTCAATTGGAATTAGCGAGAATCTAGGAGGCGGCCGGCAGCTCCCCGTCCAGGGCGGCGGCCAGGGCGGCGTTGAGCCGGTAGGCGACGCGGACCTCGCCGATGACGCGGTCCTGCTCGGCCTCGTCCCACGGGACCGTGTCGAGCAGGCTCCGGTAGCGGTCCTTGAGCGACTTCGGCCGGTCGTCGAAGCGGTAGAAGCGGACGCCGTCCGCGCCCGCGAGACCGTAGGTCCGCGCGACCCGCGCGCCGATGACCTGGCCGCCGGACAGGTCCCCGAGGTAGCGGGTGTAGTGGTGGGCGACGAACCCGGCGGGCCAGTCGAAGCACACCTCGCGCAGGCGGTCGCAGTAGCGGCGGGTCGCGTCGTTGGGGCGGACGCGCGCCGCCCAGTCCGGCCCGTAGTAGAACTCCAGGTCGGCCTGCAGCGCGGCGCGCCGGCGCAGCACCGGGAAGTCGAACCGGCTCGCGACGTCGTCCGCGCTCATGCGGTCGGCGGCCTCCTCCAGGACGTCGTAGACGAAGTGCAGCTGCCCGATGAGGGCGGCGTACTGGTCGCGGGTGAGCCGCCCGTCCAGCAGGGCGGTCATGTACGCGGTCTGCTCGGTGTCGCCGTGGTCGGGACGGGTGGCCGTGCGGAGGCGGGCCGAGAAGCGCTCAAGGGTCTGTGTCATGTCGTTTCCTCGGTCATGTCGTTTCCTTGCGGTCGGGTGCCGGCGGGCGGTGCGGCAGCACCAGCGGGCGGGCCGTGCGGGGATGGGGCATGACCTCGATGTCGTGCCGGTAGACCTCGCTGAGCAGCGCGGTCGTCAGTACGTGCGGGGGCGGCCCGCAGGCCGCGATCCGGCCGTGCGCCAGCACCGCGACGCGGTCGGCGTAGGCGGCGGCCAGGTCCAGGTCGTGGACGACGGCGATGACGGCGCGCCCTCGCGCCGCCTCGCCGCGGAGCAGCGCGAACACCTGCTCCTGGTGCCGGATGTCGAGGGCGGCGGTCGGCTCGTCGAGCAGCAGCGTCCCGGCGCGCTGGGCCAGTACGCGGGCGAGCGCCGCCCGCGCCTGCTCGCCGCCCGACAGGGCCGGGAACGGGCGGTCGGCGAACGCGGCCACGTCCGCGTCGTCCATGGCCCGCGCCACGGCGGCGTCGTCCTCGTCCTCCAGGTCGGTGCCCGCCCACGGGCTGCGTCCCATGCGGACGACCTCGGCTACGGTGAACGCGAACGCGAGCGTGTGGTGCTGCGGCAGCGTCGCCCGCCGCATGGCCTGCTCGCGCGGCGTCCACGCGTCGAGCGGACGGCCGTGGAGGGCGACCCGTCCGGCCGAGGGGCGCAGGTCGCCGGCGAGCGCCGACAGCAGCGTCGACTTCCCGGCGCCGTTCGGCCCCACGAGGAGGAGGGTCTCGCCTTGCCGGACCTCCAGGTCGACGCCGTCCAGGACGGTCCGGGCGCCCCGCTTGACGGTGACGCCGTGCGCGGCGAGCGCGACCGAGCCCGGCTCGGACGGCCCCGGGAGCCGCACGCGGCGGCGCAGGGCGATCATTGCCAGCCTCCGGCGCCGGTCCGGGTCCGGCGCAGCAGCCAGAAGAAGAACGGGCCGCCGACCAGCGCCGTCAGCACGCCGAGCGGGAGCTCCTGGTAGGCGATGGACGTCCGGGCCACCGCGTCGGCGGCGACGACGAGCACGGCGCCGCCCAGCGCGGACGCCGGGATCAGGACGCGGTGCCCCGGGCCCGCCGCCATCCGCACCAGGTGCGGGACGACCAGGCCGATGAACGCGATGATCCCGCTGAACGCCACCGCAGCCGAGGTGGTGAGGGCGATGACGGCGATCCCGGTGAAGCGCAGCCGCTCGACGTCCACGCCGAGCTGCCGCGCGGACCGCTCGCCGAGCGCGAGGACGTCCAGCCGGCGGGCGCACGCGCAGGCGACCGCGATGCCGGCGGCGGCGCACGGCGCGACGGCCGCCACCGCCGGCCAGGTCGCGGACGCGAGGCTGCCGAGCTGCCAGGACGTGATGGCCCGCAGCGCGTCGTTGCCGGAGGCGAACATCAGCAGGCCCAGCGCGGCGGAGGTGACCGCGTTGACCGCGATGCCGGTGAGCAGCAGCGTGACCACCTCGGTGCGGCCGCCCGACCGCGACACCGCGTACACCAGCAGCGTCGTCGCGAGCCCGCCGGCGAACGCGGCGAGGACGACCGTCCAGCCGCCGAACGCGGTCAGCCCGAACACGATCACCGCCGCGGCGCCGGTCGCGGCGCCCGACGACACCCCGATGACGCCGGGTTCGGCGAGCGGGTTGCCGAAGACGCCCTGCATCATCGCGCCGCCGCAGCCGAGCGCCGCGCCGGTGACGACGGCGAGCGCGACGCGCGGGAAGCGGACGACCCACAGCGCGTTGTCGGCCTGCGGGCCGGACGGCATCGGCCCGATGTCGAGCCCGAGCCGGTGCGCGAGGGAGCCGAGCACCTCGGCGGGCGGGATGTTGACCTGCCCGAGGCTCGCCCCGGCGATGACCGCCGCGACGAGCGCGGCGGCGAGCCCGCCGATGAGCAGCGTCCCGCGCAGCCGCGCCGGGCGCTTCCCGCCGCCGGCCTCCGCCGGGGCGGCGGCCCTCTCCTGGACGGCGGTCATGGCGCGCACGGCCGGTGGACGGCGGCGGCCAGCGCCCTGATGGTCGCGCCGGTGCGGGGGCCGAACGTGAGCAGGCTCCCGTCGTCGGCGTCCACCACCCGCCTGTTGCGCCCGGCGGGCGTCTGCGCGATGCCGGGCAGCGCGACCAGCCCGCGCACGCCGCCGACCGACTCCAGCCCCTTGGTCAGGACGAGGATGACGTCGGGCGCGGCGTTGATCATGCCTTCGCTGGTCAGCGGCCGGAAGCCGGACAGCCCGGCGGCGGTGCCGGCGTCGGTGGCGCCGATCGCCTCGATCAGCGCGTCGGAGCCGGCGCCCTTGCCGCCGATGAGGTAGACCCCGGCGGTGCCGCGCAGGTAGAGGAACGCGACGCGCAGCGGGGCGGCCGACGCCGCCGCGGCGCTGCGGCCCGCCTCGATCTCCTCGTCGATGCGGGCGCGCAGGGCCTTGCCCGCCGCCGGGACGCCCAGCGCGGCGGCCACCGCCGTGACGTGCTCGCCGATCGCGGGGAGCGTCTGGTCGTCGCCGACGAGGACGACCGGGACGCCGGCCGCGCGGAGCTGGTCCATCGCCTCGGGCGGCCCGATCCCGGCGTCGGCGATGACGACGGTCGGGTCCAGCCGCAGGATCGCCTCGGCCGAAAGGTCGTGGCCGTTCGTGGTCACGAGCGGCAGGTGCGCGGCGCCGCCGAACGTGGTGGAGGCGTCCCGGCCCACCATGCGGTCGCCGAGGCCGAGGCTGTAGACGATCTCGGCGAGCGACCCGTACATGTTGAGCGCGAGGACGCGGTCCGCGCTGCGGACGGTGACGTCCCGGCCGTCCGCCGACCGCACCGTCACGGGCAGTTTCGGCTCGGGCGCGGGCCCGACCGGCTTCACGTCGCGGCCGACCTCGACCGTGGACGGCCCGCAGGCCGCCGCCGGGTCGGCGACGGTCCCCGATGCGGCGCCGGTCCCGGACGCGGCCGTGCCCGCGGCGCAACCGCTCAGCAGCAGCCCCACCAGGACGACGGCGGACGCGCCGAGCAGGCGCGGTCTGGCGACGTTCACTTCGCGTGCTCCACGCCGTTCCGGCGGCGGCGCAGCACGAACACCGCTCCGCCGGCCGCGGCGACGGCCGCCGCCCCGGCACCGCCCGCCCAGACGACCGCCGGCATCCCGCCGCCGTCGAAGGAGACGGGGACGCGGACGTCCTGCGTGCGGTCCGCCGTGCGGGTGTGGTCGGCGCGGCTGGCGACCACGCACCGGGTCTGGGCGCAGTCGACGGTGCCGGAGAGCTTCGCCGCGACGTTCAGGGTGACGCTGAACGTGCCGCCGGCCCCGTAGCGCACGGCGAGGTCCCGCCCGTACGGGGGCGGGTTGTCGGAGATCCAGTGGGACGCGCCGGTGGAGCCCGTCGTGTCGGCGCCTCCGCCGCACGGGCTCGGCGCCTTGCCGGGCCCGTTGTCCTTGCAGAAGGCGATGTAGACGCCCTTGCGGGTGTCGAAGCCCTTGCCGCTGACGGTGACCGTCTCGCCGCCGGCCTTCAGGCCGGACGTCTTGGACACCGTGAGGGTCTGGCCAAGGGCGCCGGTGGCCGAGCCGGCGTCGGCGTGGGCCGCCGCCGTTCCGGTCCAGGCGGTCAGTCCCAGGGCACCGAGCAGGAGGGGTGTGCGCAGCGGTCTCATTCGTCCGTCCCAAAGCCTTTGCCGTGCTGACCCGGCGTTCTGCCTCTTTACGCCGAGCGGATCATTACCTTAACTTAGCCTTACCTAACTTTCATTAGGCAAGCCTTACCTAACAGGAGTCGTCAGTCGTGAGCCGGTGTCAGCGCATCCTCGGTCCGGTCGTCGCGGTCGCCGCGGCGGGCTTCGGCCTCGTCGCCGTCGCGCCGCCCGCGCACGCGGCGTCGCTGCGCGTCTCGCCGACGGCGAACCTCGCCCCGGGCGGCCAGTCGGTGACGGTCTCCGGCTCCGGCTTCGACGCCGCCCGCAACAGCGGGTTCGGCGTGTACGTGGTCTTCGGGCCGCGCCGGGCCGACTTCCACCGCAACGCCAACGCGTTCGCGTCGGCGGTTTGGGTGCACAAGGGCGGCAGCGGCGGCGGGCAGGCCCGGATGTCCGCCGCCGGGACGTTCACGGTCACGCTCACCGCGAAGGCGAAGTACACCGACGGCGACGGGCGCGCCGTGGACTGCGCCGCGACCGGCTGCTACGTGATGGCCTTCGCCGCCCACGGCGTGTCCGACCGCAGCCAGGACGCCTTCGTCCCGGTGTCGTTCCGCGGCTCCCGCTCCTCCGGCGGGACGTCCCCGGGCGGGACGACCTCGGGCGGCGGCTCCGGCCCGGCCGCCGCGCCGAGCGGCCGGACGACCGCGGCCCCGAACGCGACGGCGGGCACGGCCGCTCCCCCCGCCGCCGGGGCGGCGCCGCAGGCGTCCCCGGCCGGATCGGCGACGCCGCTCGCCGTCGAGCCGTACCGCGTGACGGCCGCCGGTGCGCCCGCGCAGTCGCCGTGGCCGTTCTGGCTCGCGGTCGGCGCCGTCGGCGCCGCCGCGCTCGCGGTGCGGCGCCTCGCCCGGCGCCGCTGACCCCCGCTCCGCCGAATCCGCTCCACCGAACCCGCCTCCGCCGTGCCGCCCGGCCCGGCGGCCACCCGTCTCCGGCGCGCTCCCGCGCCGGTGTCCCCTCCCCGCTAGGAGAATCCATGAGATCCACCCTCGGCCGGACGTCGCGCCGGACCGCCGTCCTCGGCGCGACCGCCGTGCTCGGGCTCGGCCTCGCGGCGGCGCCCGCGCTCGCCGCCGGGCCGTCCACCACCGTGACGCCGACGACCGGCGCCGATCCCGCGGGCCAGGACATCCGCGTCACCGGCGGCGGGTTCGACCCGGACAAGAACAACGGCTTCGGCGTATACGTGGCGTTCGGCCCGAAGAAGGGCGCCGACTGGTACCTGAACGCCAACGCGTTCCAGGCCACCAAGTGGGTGCACAAGAACGCGTCCGGCAGCGCGGGGCAGGCCAAGATGAACGCCGACGGCACCTTCGACCTCACCCTGGCCGGCGTCAAGGCCCAGTACACCGACGGCGACGGCAACAAGGTCGACTGCCTCACCACGCAGTGCTACATCCTGACGCTCGCCGCCCACGGGTCGCCCGACCGCAGCCAGGACACCGCGACCCCGGTCACCTTCACCGGCGGCGAGAACCCCGACCCGGACCCGGGCGGCGGGGACCCCGGCACCGGCGAGCCGGGCGGCGGCACGGGCGACCAGCGCATCACCGCCAACGTCACCCGGACCGGCGCCCTCAGCATGTCGATGGCCGGCACCGACGTGGCGCTGACCGACGCCGCGCCCGGCGGCAGCGCCACCGGCGCGCTGCACAAGGCCACCGTCACCGACGCGCGCGGCACCGACGCGGGCTGGAACCTCGTCGGCCAGATGAGCGACATGTCCTCGGCCGAGGGCGGCACCATCCCGGCCGCGAACCTGGCGTGGACGCCGAGCGCCGCGGTCGTCGAGGACGGCTCCGGCGCCGCCGTCGCCCCCGGACCGCAGGTCCGCGGGCTGCACACCGCGCAGACCCTGGCCACGTCCGCGGCCGGGGCCAGCGGCGGCGTCTTCGAGGCCGGCGCCGGGCTCGACCTGCTCGTGCCCGCCGGCGTCACCCCCGGTTCGTACACCGGCACGCTCACGCTGACCCTGTCCTGACCCGTCCCGGTGGCGCCGCGCCCCGCCGCGGCGCCACCCCGGCCCCGGCCGCCGACCCCCTCGCGGAGCCCACCATGACCAGCAAGGCCGCCCTCGCGGGCGCTGCCGTCCTGACGGCCGTCCTCCTCATCCCGCCCGCGCCGGCCGCGGCCGCCCCGGGCGACCCGGCCGGCATGGCCTGGGCGGTGCGGCCCGCCGGGCCGAAGGGCCCCAGCGGGCGCGACTACTTCGTCTACTCGGTCTCCCCCGGGCAGACCGTCCGGGACAAGGTGTCGATCTCCAACCTGAGCGACCGCACCCGGACGTTCCGGGTGTACGCCACCGACGCGTTCAACACCGCCGACGGCTCGTTCGGCCTGCTCACCGCCGACCGGACCCCGACCGGCGTCGGGACGTGGGTGACGATCGAACGCGGCTCGTACACGGTCAAGGCGGGCAGGACGGTGCAGGTGCCGTTCACGCTCAAGGTGCCGCACAACGCCACGCCGGGCGACCACGGCGGCGGCATCGTCGCGTCCGTCACCCAGCAGCAGACCACCGCGCGGGGGCAGCGCGTCAACGTCGACCGGCGGGTGGCGGCGCGCGTCTACCTGCGGGCCGCCGGGACGCTCGCGCCCGCCCTCCAGGTCACCGCGCTGCGCGCCGGGTACGACGCCCCGCTCGTCGGCAACGGCCGGATGGACGTCACCTACACCGTCCGCAACACCGGGAACCTGCGGATGACCGCGCTGGCCAGGATCGGCGCGCAGGGGCCGTTCGGGCTGCCGCTCGGTGAGCAGGTCTCCCGCAGCATCCCCGAACTGCTGCCCGGCAGCAGCTACACCTTCACCGAGCGGATCGGCGGCGTGCCACCGGCGGGGCGGCTGGCCGCCTCGGTCAGGCTGTCGCCCACCGACCCGCAGAGCGGCAGGCCGGTCGCCGCCCGCCCGGTCGCGCGCAAGGCGTCCCTCTGGCACGTCCCGTGGCTGGTCGCGGGGGCCGCCGCCGTACTCGCCGCCGGAGCCGCGTACGCGCGGCGCCGCCGTCCGGGGGGCGCCCGATGAGGACGCTCAGGCTCGCGGCCGTCCTCGCCGCCGCGGCGGCGACCCCGCTGCTCGCCTCCCCCGCCCACGCGGAACCCGCGATCGACCTCGACCGGACGTCGGTCAAGCCGGGCCAGACCGTGACCGTGCGCCTGACCGGTTTCGCGCCGGGCAACCTCCTCGTCGAGCTGTGCGGCAACCAGGCGCGGCGCGGCACCGCCGACTGCGCGGTGGCGTCGTCGGCCAGCACCTACGCGGGCGAGGGCAAGGCCACCGCCGTCATGCTCAACGTCGCCAAGCCGCCGGTCGGCTGCCCCTGCGTCATCGCGGTGCGGCCCGTCACCGGCGGCGCGCCCCGGACGGTCCCGATCACGGTGGCGGGCGTGCCGACGCTGTCGGCCGCCGAACGTCCCGCCGCGTCCACCGCCGGCGGCACCCGCCGCCTGTCGGCGACCGCCGTCTCCGTGCGCGGCGGCGGCCTCCTGGACGGCTGGCTCGGCGGCGCCGCCGACCGGGCCCTCCGCGTCACCCTGCGCAACGAGGGCACGACCGCGCTCACCGACCTTCCGCTCGCGCTGACCATGGGACGCGGGCCCGACCCCGCCGACCTGGTCACCGCGCCCGCGCTGGGCACGCTCGACCCCGGCCAGGAGCGCACGTACGAGATCCCGTTCACGCTGGGCGCCCCGGCGTTCGGCCGCTACACCGTGCGCGGCGAGATCGGCGGGCTGGACGAGCCGATCGCGTTCACCGCGCACACCGCCAGCTACCCCTGGGCGCTGCCCCTGCTCGGCGCGCTGCTCGTCCCGCTGCCGTTGCTGACCCGCCGCCGGAGGCCCCGCGCCCGCCCGGCCTCCGTCGTCCGCGACGGCCTGGGGGCGCGCACCATGAACGAGAACGTGGCCGCCAACATCGCCTGGTGGACGCGGGCGCGCGGCCACACGCCCGAAGCGCTGGCCGACGCCCTCACCGTCGCCACCGGCCGTCCCTACACGGCCGCCGACCTACCTCCGGCCACGTCCGACTGCTCGTTCGACGCAAACACCCTGGAGGCGGCGAGCACGTTCCTCGGCGTCCCGTTGCCCGCCCTGCTGCTCCCCGGCCCGGCCGACGCCGAGCGCGAGAACGCCCGCCTCACCCACCCCGGCACCGTCCCACCCCCTGACCTGCCCGCTTAGTGCGACCAAGCCCGCATTTCGGGGTATGCGGGGTGGGACGGGGCGTTTCTTGGGAGGGATCATGCGGGCACTTCGGTTGCTGGAGTGGAAGTCCGATCCGGAGCTGGTCGAGGTCGCCGAGCCGGAGCCGGGGCCGGGCCAGGTCGTCGTCAAGGTGGGGGGCGCGGGGGCCTGCCATTCGGACCTGCACCTCATGCGCGACTTCGACAGCGCGACCTTGCCGTGGGGTCCGCCGTTCACCCTCGGCCATGAGAACGCCGGGTGGGTGCACGCCCTCGGCGGCGGCGTGCGCGGGCTCGACGTGGGCCAGCCGGTGGCGGTGTACGGGCCGTGGGGCTGCGGGATCTGCCCCCGGTGCCAGATCGGCGCGGAGGACTACTGCGAGAACCCGGCGGAGGCGCCGGTGCCCGGAGGCGGCGGCGGGCTCGGGCTCGACGGCGGCATGGCCGAGTACCTGCTGGTCCCCGCCGCGCGGTTCCTCGTGCCGCTGCCGGACGGGCTCGACCCGGTCGCGGCGGCGCCGCTGACCGACGCCGGGCTCACCCCGTACCACGCCGTCCGCCGGTCGTGGGCGAAGCTGCCGCCGGACGCGACCGCCGTCGTGATCGGGACGGGCGGCCTCGGCCACCTGGCGGTGCAGGTGCTCAAGGCCACCACCGCCGCGCGGGTCATCGCGGTCGACACGCGGGAGGAGGCCCGGGAGCGCGCGGTGGAGCACGGCGCCGACCTCGCCCTCCCGTCCGACGGCGGCACGGCGGACGCCGTCCGGGAGGCGACCGGCGGGCGCGGCGCGGACGTGGTGCTCGACTTCGTCGGCGTGGACGCGACGCTCGCGACGGCCGCCGCCGCGGCGCGGATGCTCGGCGACGTGACGATCGTCGGCATCGGCGGCGGCACGCTGCCGGTGTCGTTCTTCTCCGTCCCCTACGAGGTGTCGCTGCAGACGACCTACTGGGGGACGCGGCCGGAGCTGGCGGAGGTCCTCGACCTCGCGGCGCGGGGGCTGCTGCGGCCCGACGTCACCCGGTACCCGCTGGACCGGGCGACGGACGCCTACCGCGACATGGAGGCGGGCCGGCTGGAGGGCCGCGCCGTGATCGTGCCCGGCTGACGAGGCCGCGCGGACGGGTCACGAGTGCGGCGCGGGCACGGTGGAGGGCGCGGTGGAGACGGCCTCCAGGAGCCGCAGCCGCACCGCCTGGAGCCGGTCGACGGCGAGTTCGGTGAAGCGGCGGGTCAGCTCGTAGCCGAGCGCCGGGTCGACCGCGCACAGGGTGCGCACCAGCCGCCCGTCGAACTCGACGGCCTCGACACCGGTCGCCGCCGTCGCGCCGAAGCGCCACCGGTACGGGTGGAACAGCCAGGACCAGCCGAGCACCGAGCCGGGCCCGGTGGTGTCGACGACGACCGTCCCGCCGCCGGGCACGCCCAGGTCGAGCGCCGCCTCGCCGTCCCGGATCAGCCAGAACCGCTCGGCGGGCGCGGCCTCGGCGATGATCCGCCGCCCGGCCGGGATCGCCGCGGGCCGGGCCGCGGTCGCCAGCCTCGCCAGGTCGGCGCTGCGCATCCCCCGCAGGAAGGGCTCCCGCGCCAGATCGGCCGCGGTAAGGGTGCTCACGGTTCGCCCCCGATCGTGTGTGGTCCGTCCCCCCATCCCAGCGCAGCGGGTGACCGCCGCCACAGGGCCGAAAGGCCCTTGCCCGCGGGACCTCCGCCGGTCCGGGACCTAGGTCCCGGGGCGCCGGGACCTCCAGCGCCCTCCCGCGGGGGCGGGCGCCGGGTAGCGTCCGTAGTGTCAGCGACGAGGCGAAGGACGATGCCATGACCCGCCAGGCCGGCGAGACGATCCGGGTGTTCCTGCTGGACGACCACGAGGTCGTCCGCCGCGGGGTCGCGGCGCTGCTGTCGGCCGAGGACGACATCGAGATCGTCGGCGAGGCCGGCACCGCCGACCACGCGCTCGCCCGCATCCCCGCCGCCCGCCCCGACGTCGCCGTCCTGGACGTGCGGCTCCCCGACGGCGACGGCGTCTCCGTCTGCCGCGAGATCCGCTCCCAGCTGCCCGACCTGGCCTGCCTCATGCTCACCTCGTTCGACGACGAGGACGCCCTGTTCGAGGCCGTCATGGCGGGCGCCGCCGGGTACGTCCTCAAGCAGATCCACGGCTCCGACCTCGTCGGCGCCGTCCGCACCGTCGCCACCGGCCAGTCCCTCCTGGACCCGCGCTCCACCGCCCGCATGCTCCAGCGGCTGCGCGACCGGCAGGAGAAGCAGGACCCGCTCAAGGCCCTGACCGACCAGGAGCGCCACATCTTCGACCTGATCGGCGAGGGCCTCACCAACCGGCAGATCGGCGAGCGCCTCTTCCTCGCCGAGAAGACCGTCAAGAACTACATCTCCAGCATCTTCGCCAAGCTCGGCATGAGCCGCCGCACCCAGGCCGCCGCGCTCGCCGCCCAGCTCAAGGCCGACCGCCGGGACTCGCGCATTTAGCTGATCTTCTTCCCCGGCTCCGCACGTCCCCCGGGCGGGGCGGCGTCAGCGGCGCGCGCGGGGGCATGAACCGGGAGATCCGCGGGACCCTCGCCCCTGCCGCCCTCGTCGGAGGCGGCGCGGGCTCGCGGGCGACAGGAGGTTGGGGATGACGACGGCTCTCGCGCCTTACCGCAGACCCGCCGAGGACGTCGTGCGCGACCTCGGCGGCGACGCGTCCCGCGGGCTGACCGCGGCCGAGGCGGCGGCCCGGCTGGAGCGGGACGGGCCCAACACGCTGCCCGCCGCGCGCGGGCGCGGGCCGCTGCTGCGGTTCCTGCTCCAGTTCAACAGCCCGCTGATCTACGTGCTGCTCGCGGCGGCGGCCGTGACCGCGCTGGTCGGCGAGCACGTGGACGCGCTGGTGATCCTCGGCGTGGTGATCGTGAACGCCGTGGTCGGGTTCGTCCAGGAGTCGCGGGCGGAGCGGGCGCTGACCGCGCTCGCCGCGATGGCGCGGACGACGGCGGTCGCCGTCCGGGACGGCGCGCCGGTCAAGGTGCCGGCTGCGGACCTGGTGCGCGGCGACCTGGTCGTGCTGGAGGCCGGCGACAAGGTCCCGGCCGACCTGCGGCTGCTGCGCACCGACGAGCTGACCGTGGACGAGTCGGCGCTGACCGGCGAGTCGGCGCCGGTCGCGAAGGACCCGGCGGCGCTGCCGGAGGTCGCGCTCGCCGACCGGGCCGCGATGGCGTTCTCCGGCACGCTGGCGACGGCGGGCCGGGGCGCCGGGCTGGTCGTGGCGACCGGCGCGGACACCGAGCTCGGCGGCATCAACCGGCTGGTGCAGAGCACGGCGGCGGTGCAGACCCCGCTGACCCGCAAGATCGCCCAGTTCAGCCGGGTGGTGACGGTCGCGATCCTGGTGCTGGCCGCCGTCACCTTCGCGATCGGGGTGCTGCGCGGCCGCGGCGCGACGGAGATGCTGACCGCGGCGGTCGCGCTCGCGGTCGGCGCGATCCCCGAGGGCCTGCCCGCCGTCGTGACGATCACGCTGGCGCTCGGCGTCGCCCGGATGGTGCGGCGCGGCGCCATCGTCCGGCACCTGCCCGCCGTGGAGACGCTCGGCGGCACCACCGTCATCTGCACCGACAAGACCGGCACGCTCACACAGAACCAGATGACCGTCACCGCGATCAGCGCGGGCGGGCGCGACTACACCCTCACCGGCACCGGCTACGCCCCGCGCGGCACGGTCGAGCTGGACGGCCGCACCATCGACGCCGCCGACCATCCCGCGCTCAGGGAGACGCTGCTCGCGGGGCTCGGCTGCAACGACGCGCGCCTCGCCGAGATCGACGGCGGCTGGCGGATCACCGGCGACCCCACCGAGGGCGCCCTCCTCACAAGCGCCGCCAAGGCCGGGCTCGACCGGGCCCCGGAGCGGACGGCGACGCTCCCGTTCAGCTCCGAGCGCCGCTACATGGCGACGCTGCACGAGGGCGGCGTCGTCTACGTCAAAGGGCAGCTCGAACGGGTCCTCCAGCTGTGCGACGACGCCGCCGGGCCCGACGGAGCGCCCGTCCCGCTGGACGCGGACGCCGTCGTCGCCCGCGCCGAGGCGTACGGCGGCGAGGCCCTGCGCGTGCTGGCGTTCGCCCGGGGGCGCGCCGACACCCTGGACGGCCTGCCCCGGCTGACGTTCCTCGGCCTGCAGGCCATGCTCGACCCGCCGCGCGAGGAGGCCGCCGACGCCGTCCGCACCTGCCACGACGCCGGCATCCAGGTCAAGATGATCACCGGTGACCACGCCGCGACCGCCGCCGCCATCGGCGCCCGCGTCGGGCTGGCCGGCGAGGTCATGACCGGCGCCGAGCTGACCGAGGACGTCTCCCCCGAGCGCGTCCAGGCCACCACGGTCTTCGCCCGCGTCTCCCCCGAGCAGAAGCTCCGCCTCGTCCAGGCGCTGCAGGGCTCCGGGCACGTCATCGCGATGACCGGCGACGGCGTCAACGACGCGCCCGCGCTCAAGCAGGCCGACATCGGCGTGGCGATGGGCCGCAGCGGCACCGACGCCGCCAAGGAGTCGGCCGACATGGTGCTGACCGGCGACGACTTCGCCTCCATCGAGCAGGCCGTCGAGGAGGGGCGCGGCGTCTTCGACAACCTGGTGAAGTTCATCGTGTGGGCGCTGCCGTCCAACATCGGGCTCGGCCTCGTCCTCGTCGCGGCGATCCTCGCCGGGACCGCGCTGCCGATCCTGCCGCTCCAGGTGCTGTGGCTGAACATGACCGCGGTGCTCGTCCTCGGCCTGCCGTTCGCCGTCGAGCCGAAGGACGAGCACATCATGCGCCGCCCGCCCCGCGACCCGGGGCTGCCGCTGCTCACCCGCGCGATGACGACGCGGATCCTGCTGGTGTCGGCGATCCTGCTGGCCGGCTCCTTCGGGCTCCAGCACTGGGAACGCGCCCACGGCGCCTCGCCGGAGGTCGCGCAGACGATCGTCGTCAACGTGTTCGCGCTGACGCTGCTGACCTACATGTTCAACTGCCTGTCCCTGGACCGGCCGCTGCTGTGGCGGGGCGTCCGCCGCAACCCGTGGATCGCCCTCAGCGTCGTCGCCCTCGCCGCGCTCCAGGTGCTCTACACCTACACGCCCTTCATGAACGACGTGTTCGGCTCCGCCCCCCTCGGCGCCGCCGCCTGGGCGCGCATCGCGGTCATCGCCGTCATCTCGTACCTGGTGGTGGAGGCGCTGAAGTTCGCCCAGCGGCCCCGCTGACGCGGCGGGGCCCGTCGGCCGTTCAGGCGTCCGCCGCCCCGACCTCCGTCTCGACCCGCTCGATGAGCGCGCCGAGGACCTCCTCGGCCTGGGCGGGGTCGAAGTCCTCGCCGAGGCGCTTGCGGACGCCCGCGTCGCTGAGCCGGTGGTGGACGTCGATCGCCACGCCGTGCCGAGCGAGGCAGCTGCGGGCGCACTCCAGGGCGCAGCCGTCGATCGCGATGACCGGGCGTCCGCTGGTGGCCTTGCGGACCAGGCTCCGCACGTCGCCGCCGACGCCCGCGATACAGGACATCTCGGCGACGCCGCGGCGGTCGAGCTGGATCGCCAGCCAGTTCGTCATCTGCGCGGCGCTGGAGCAGCCCGAGCACGAGTAGACGAGCGGCAGTTCACGGCGGTCGGTCATGGCTTCTCCACTTGGGGCTAGGTGCTGGGCAGGGCGGTCGCGATGAGGACGATCCCGACGGAGCCCACGAGCGAGGCGATCGCCATGGCGCGCGCGAAGGACGGGTGCCGGGAACTGGCCCAGCCGTGCACGCCGGCGACGGCGACGACGGCGGCGAACAGCAGCAGCTTGGCGGCGAGGATGCGGCCGTAGCCGGGCTCGGTGAGCGAGGTCCAGGTGACGCCCTTGTGCCAGGCCATCGCCACGCCCGTGGTGATCTGGACCGGCAGGAAGACCGCCCCGGTGAAGATACCGAACCGGCGGCCGGCCTCCCGCGCGATCCCGGTGTACTGCTCCGCGGCGAGCTTCCGGCGGGCGAGCGGCAGCAGGACCAGGGAGATGGTGAGCTGCCCGCCCACCCACAGCGCGGCCCCCGAGACGTGCAGGAACCGGATGACGGACCACCAGGTCATGGGGTCACCTTCAGGATTCCGTGGGCGCCGGATTCGCCGTGTCGCATGTCGTGGTCGACGAAGGGATAGTGGCCCGCTTCGGGGACGACGGTTTCGACGAAGCCGCCCTGGCCGGGGGCCAGGTCGAGGATCTGCGCGCCACCCGGGTCGCCCTTGCGCAGCAGGTAGGCGCCCTCCTTGTAGAGGGTGTCGAACTGGGCGCCGACGATGTGGAAGGCGGTGCTGGAGGAGGGGCCGGCGTCCACCACCCACACCCGGACGCGGTCACCGGTGCGGGCGGTGAGCGGGGCGTGGTCGTAGCCGGCGGCGGTGCCGTTGAACATCCACGCGTCCGGACGCCCGTCGCGCATCTTGGCCACCTGCGCCGACGAGCCGGGCGTGCCCAGGTACAGCTCGCCTTGGACCAAGACGTACTCGCGGTCGGCGCGCGGCAGGTTCGGCGGGTCGATGATGACCGCGCCGTACATGCCGTTGGCGATGTGCTGCAGCATCGGCATCGTCGAGCAGTGATACAGCCACGCCCCGGCATGCTCAGCCTTGAACCGGTACGTCAGCCGCTCCCCCGGCTGGATCGTGCGCATGGGTACGTCCGGGGCCAGGCTGCCGGCGTGGAAGTCGATCCCATGACCCATGGTCGTGGCGTTGACCAGGGTGATCACGAACACGTCCCCGACCCTGCCGCGCAGCACCGGGCCGGGGACGCTCCCACCGAACGTCCACATCGTCTGGCGGACGCCTGGCGCCACTTCCAACTCCCGGTCGGTGGCACGCAACTCAACACGATGCTCCTTCGCCCCCGGCGCAGGCTTGAGGGAGGCGTCGTAGGGCTTCCAGCCCGCCGACGGACGGGCCGACAGATCGAGCTGGCCGATGCCCATCGCCTGATGGCTCATCGACGGTGCGTGCGTCTCGTGCGTGCCGGTCGTCTTGATCTGCATCGTCATGCCAGCGGCACGATGGCCCGCAACGGTGCACCAGCCGTCCACGGTCCCCTTCAACGGCGGCACCGTCAGCGTCGCCGACTCCCCCTGATCCAACATCGGCGTCGCCTGACCCGACGCCAAACGCAGGTCATGCTGCATCGCATCCTTGTTGGTCACGCGCAGCACCAACCGCGTCCCCGGCGCGGCCTCGATCGTCCCCGGCCGGATCCGCATGTTCGCCAACGTCACGTCCACCACGCGCGTCCCCGACGCGGTGACGGTCCGGGCGGGCGACTCGGTCCGGCCGCTCGTCGCGAACACCACCGCGAGGGCGGTCAGAAGGCAGCCGACCAGCACACCGGCGACCGGCGGCGAAGGCCGGACGCCCCGCGAAAGGATCACGGCTCCCACCCTCCACGCCCGTGCGCGCGGCGCGAGAGGGCCCAAGGTCCCGCCGGCGCGGACCGAAGGGCCCGCCGTGCGGCGGCCCGCGGACGAACCGTCCTTGGTCCCCTCCCGCGCGGGACCTTCGGCCCTGGGGCCCCCGCACCCGCGCCGAAAGCCTGGGAGTGCACAGCGCCGGCACGTGGAGGTGCGTCATGCCCCATCCGTTCGCGACGCACGTCGGGGTGCGCCGACTGGTCACCGCGGCCGTCGCGGCGCCGTCGGTGCACAACACCCAGCCCTGGCTCTTCCGGCTCGACCGGGACGCGTCGGTCCTGGAACTGCACGCGGACCCGGACCGCGCGCTGCCGGTCATGGACCCGGGCGGCCGGGCCCTGCACATCAGCTGCGGCGCCGCCCTGCTCAACCTGCGGCTGGCGATCCGGTCGACCGGGCACCGCCCGCTGGTCGAGCGGTTCCCCGACCCCGGACGCCACCCCGCGCTGCTGGCGTCCGTCCGGGCGGTGGACGCGACGATGCCGTCACCGGGCCAGTCCGAGCTGTACGCGACCATCCCGTTCCGGCGCACCAACCGCGGCCCGTTCGGCAAGCGGCGGGTGCCGCAGGTCGTCCGCGACGAGCTGGTGGCCGCCGCCCAGGAGGAGGGGGCGATGCTCGCCCTCCCCGGCCCGCAGACCACGGCGTACCTGCTCAGCCTGATCGCCGCGGCGGACGCGCGGCTCACCGCCGACCCCGCCTACCGCGCCGAGCTGGCGAGCTGGACGCCGGGCCGCACCCGCGGCGACGGCGTCCCCTGGTACGCCTTCGGGCCGCGGCCGAGCGGGCGGGGGCTGCCGCTGCGCGACTTCGGCCTGTCCGGGCCGGCCGCCGGGCGGACGCCCGACGACTTCGCCGCGCGGCCGCAGCTCGGCGTCCTGCTCACCCGCGGCGACGGCCCCCGGGACTGGCTGCTGGCCGGGCAGGCCCTGCAGCGGGTCCTGCTCACCGCCGCGCGGCGCGGCGTGTCGGCGTCGCTGCTCACCCAGCTCCTGGACGGGCGCGGCGCCGCGACGTCCGGGCCCCGCCCGCACGGGCACATCCAGGCGGTCATCCGGTTCGGCTACGGGCAGCCCGTGCCCGGCACGCCGCGCCGGCCGTTCCCGGAAGTCCTGGAACGCGTCTGATCCGCGACCGAGAAAGGCGAACGATGCCCACACTCGTCCACGAGTTCACCGCGGTGTTCCGTGCGGAGCACCGCGGTCTCCGCGACCTGCTGCTCGACCTGGTGGAGGCGTTCCGGCCGCGCGACACCGAGCGGGCCCGGAATGTCTGAGCCGGCTCCGCCCCGCATCATCCAGGGCGGCATGGGCGCGGGCGTCTCGGGGTGGCGGCTGGCGCGCGCCGTCGCGCGGACCGGGCAGCTCGGCGTGGTGTCCGGGGTCGCGCTGGACGCCCTCCTCGCACGCGGTCTGCAGACCGGGGACGAGGGCGGCCACCTGCGCCGCGCGCTCGCGCACCTGCCGCTGCCGGGGGTGGCCGAGCGGGTGCTGGAGCGCTACTTCGTGCCCGGCGGGATCGAGCCGGGGCAGCGGTTCCGGCCGGTGCCGAAGCTCGGCCTGCGGCCGAACCGGACCCGCGACGAGCTGACCGTCGCGGGGAACTTCGCCGAGGTGTGGCTCGCCAAGGAGGGGCACGGCGGCCCGGTCGGCGTCAACTACCTGGAGAAGATCCAGCTCGCCACCCCGGCCGCCGCGTACGGGGCGATGCTGGCGGGCGCGGACTACGTGCTGATGGGCGCGGGCATCCCGAGCGAGATCCCCGCGCTGCTGGACGCGCTGGCCGCCGGGTCGCCGGGGAAGGTCACGGTGGACGTCCTGGGCGCCGACGAGGGCCGCCCGTTCGCGTTCGACCCGGCGACGCTGGCCGCGCCGGGGACGGAGGCGGCCCGGCCGCGGTTCCTGGCGATCGTGTCGTCGCCCGTCCTCGCGCTGTACCTGCACCGGTCGCCCGCGACCCGCCCGGACGGGTTCGTGCTGGAGTCGGCGGTCGCGGGCGGGCACAGCGCCCCGCCGCGCGGGCGGCTGCAGCTCGACGAGGGCGGCGAGCCGGTCTACGGGAAGCGGGACCGGATCGATCCCGCGAAGGTCGCCGCGCTCGGCCTGCCGTTCTGGCTCGCGGGCGGGCACGCCCGGCCCGGCGCGCCGGACGAGGCGCGCTCCGCCGGCGCGGCGGGCGTCCAGGCGGGCAGCGTGTTCGCGCTGTCCCGGGAGTCCGGTCTCGACCCGGAGCTGCGGCGCCGGCTGATCGGGCGGGCGCTGGACGGCACGCTCCGGGTGCGCAACGACCCGCGCGCGTCCTCGACCGGGTTCCCGTTCAAGATCGCCGAGCTGCCGGGCACGCTGTCCGAACCGGACGTCTACGCGGCGCGCCCCCGGCTGTGCGACCTGAGCTACCTGCGGACGCCCTACCTGAAGGCGGACGGGACGGTCGGCTACCGCTGCCCCGCCGAACCCGTCGACGCCTACGTCCGCAAGGGCGGCGACGCCGGGGACACCGCCGGGCGGCGCTGCCTGTGCAACGGGCTCGTCGCGAACACCGGCCGCGGCCAGCACCGGCCGGACGGCTACGCCGAGCCGCCGCTGCTCACCCTCGGCCAGGACCTCGGCTTCCTGCCGGGCCTCGTCCGGGCGGCCGGAGCCGACTACTCCGCCGCCGACGCCGTCGACTACCTGCTCGGCCGATGAAGCAGATCCGCGTGCCCCGCCACGACCCCGCCGACCGGCCGTTCATCGTGATCTGGGAGGCCACCCGGGCGTGCCCGCTGGCCTGTCGGCACTGCCGCGCCGAGGCCCGGCCCGACCGCGACCCCGGCGAGCTGACCACGGCCGAGGCGTGCGGCCTGATGGAGCAGGTCGCCTCGTTCGGGCACCCGCCGCCGGTGTTCGTCATCACCGGCGGGGACCCGTTCCAGCGCCCCGACCTGTTCGGCCTCGTCCGGCACGGGACCCGGCTCGGGCTGCCGGTCGCGGTCTCCCCGTCCGGCACGCCGACGCTCACCGAGGCGGGCCTCACCGGGCTGCGGGACGCGGGCGCGCGGGCGATCTCGCTGAGCCTGGACGGGTCGACCGCGCGGATCCACGACGCGTTCCGGGCCACGCCCGGCGTCTACGGCTGGACGCTGGACGCCTGGCGCGCCGCCCGCGGCCTCGGTCTGAAGGTGCAGATCAACACCACCGTCGCCGGGCACAACCTCACCGACCTGCCGGAGATCGTCCGGCTGGTGCGGGAGATGGGCGCGCTGACGTGGAGCGCGTTCCTGCTCGTCCCGACCGGGCGCGGCAGGCTGCTGCCGGGGCTCGACCCGCACCAGGTGGAGGACGTCCTCAACTTCGTCTACGACGCGGGCGCCCACATCCCGGCCCGCACCACCGAGGCCCACCACTTCCGCCGGATCGCCGTCCAGCGGGAGATCCTGGCGCGGCACGGCGCCGACCACGCGGCCGTGCTGGGGCTGGGGCCGCTGTACGAGACGCTGCGGCGGCGCCTGGCCGAGCTGGACCTGCCGGTGCGGCGCGCCCGGCGCCCGCCCATGGACGTCGGTTCGGCGCGCGGGTTCGTGTTCGTCTCGCACCGGGGGACCGTCCATCCGAGCGGCTTCCTGCCCGCCGCGGCGGGCGACGTCCGGCGGGAGCCGCTGCCCGCGATCTACCGCGACTCGCCGCTGTTCACCGGCCTGCGCGACACCGCCAACCTGACCGGGAAATGCGGCGCCTGCGAGTTCCGGACGATCTGCGGCGGCTCCCGCTCGCGGGCCCTCGCGGTGTCCGGCGACCCCTACGCGGCGGAGCCCTGGTGCTCCTACGAGCCCGGTTCGTTCCCCTACCGGGACGACCTCGCCGCCCACGGCCTCCCGATGCCGGGACCGTGGCGGACATATCCGCCGTGAGCTGGGTAGATGTCCCTGTAAAGGCATTCGATCCAGAAGGCTGGGCAAGGGACATGTTCCAAGTCGAGGACATCCGGGAGTGGCGCGGCCGGCCCGTGGTCGACGAGTCCGGGAGCAAGGTCGGTGAGCTGGAGGCCGTCTACGTCGACACGCTCACCGACCAGCCGGCCTTCGCCACCGTCAAGACGGGTCTGCCGACGCGGCAGCGGCTGGTGTTCGCGCCGCTGGACGGGGCGACGCTCGGGCCGGACCACGTCCGGATCGCCCACCCGAAGAAGCAGATCAAGAACGCGCCCGCGATCGCCACCGACGGCGAGCTGCTCGCCGCCGACGAGGGCGCGGTCTTCGCCCACTACGAGCTGGCCTACCGGGCCGCGCCGGACGAGCGCCGGCTCGCGCGCCGCTGAGCGCCGGTCCGCGTCCAGGAGGGATCGCACCGTGGCCCTGTTCCTGTTCATCCTGCTCGTCGCGGTGGCGCTGGGCATCGTCGGCGTCGTCGTGAAGGGCCTGTTCTACCTGCTGATCATCGGGATCCTGCTGTTCCTGGTCAACCTGGTGCTGGTCGGGCTCCGGATGGGGCACCGGCGCGGCTCGCGCCTCACCCGCTAGCGGGGGCGCACCCCGGTCCGGAGCGCCGCCGCGCTTTCGCGCGGCGGCGAATGTTTGCGTTAACAACAACCGGGTCACGGTTGTGACGCGGCCCACGGGGGGCTCTTGACATGGCAGTGTGACCGGTAACACTGTGTCCGGGACACCGGCACCACCCCCGAGGTGAGACGTTGAAGCACAGGAAGCTCGTCAGCCTGGCGCTGGGCCTCGGCCTCGCGCTCGGCATGACCGCGTGCGGCTCGACAGAGAAGACCGTCGACAAGGAGAAGGCCGACAAGAAGCCGGCGGCGGGCGCCCTCGTCGGCGTCACCATGCCGACCCGCTCGTCCGAGCGCTGGATCCACGACGGCGACAACCTGAAGAAGCAGCTGGAGCAGCTCGGCTACAAGGTCGACCTCCAGTACGCCGAGAACGACATTCCCACCCAGGCCAACCAGATCGACAACCAGATCACCAAGGGCGCCCGGCTGCTGGTGATCGCGTCCATCGACGGCACCGCGCTCACCACGCAGCTGCAGAAGGCGGCCGACAAGGGCGTCCCGGTCATCTCCTACGACCGGCTGATCCGCAACTCCCCGAACGTCGACTACTACGCCACCTTCGACAACTACAAGGTCGGCGTCCTGCAGGCGACATCCCTGCTCATCGGTCTCGGGCTGAAGAAGGCGGACGGCTCCGAGGGCACCGCCAAGGGCCCGTTCAACATCGAGGTCTTCGCCGGCTCGCCCGACGACAACAACTCCTCGTACTTCTACAACGGCGCCATGGACACCCTGAAGCCGTACATCGACCGCAAGGCCCTCGTCGTCAAGAGCGGCCAGACCGACTTCAAGACGATCGCCACGCTGCGCTGGGAGGCGGAGCGCGCGCAGAAGCGCATGGAGGACCTCCTCACCCGCCACTACGGCGGCGGGACGAAGGTGAACGGCGTCCTGTCCCCCTATGACGGCCTGTCGATCGGCATCCTGTCGGCGCTGAAGTCCAACGGCTACGGGACGCCCGGCCAGCCGTACCCGGTCGTGACCGGCCAGGACGCCGAGGTCGCCTCGGTCAAGTCGATCATCGCGGGCGAGCAGTACTCGACCGTCTACAAGGACACCCGGCAGCTCGCGGCCGTCACCGTGAAGATGGCGGACGCCGTGCTGAAGGGCGGCAAGCCCGAGGTGAACAACGTCAAGGACTACGACAACGGCGTGAAGGTCGTGCCGTCCTACCTGCTCAACCCGGTCGTCGTGAACAAGGGCAACTACAAGAAGGAGCTCATCGACACCGGCTACTACACCGAGGCCCAACTGGGGTGACGGCGGGGCGGGCGCCCCCCGGCACCTCCCCCGGGGCGGCGCCCGCCCGTCCGCGAGGAGGACCATGACCGACGCGATACTGCGGATGCGCGGCATCACCAAGACCTTCCCCGCGGTCACCGCGCTCCAGGACGTGAACCTGGAGGTGCGGCGCGGCGAGATCCACGCGATCTGCGGCGAGAACGGGGCGGGGAAGTCGACGCTGATGAAGGTGCTGTCCGGGGTGTACCCGCACGGCGACTACACCGGCGAGATCGAGTTCGACGGCGCGGCCTGCCGGTTCTCCGGCATCCGCGACAGCGAGCAGCACGGGATCGTCATCATCCACCAGGAGCTGGCGCTCAGCCCGTACCTGTCGATCGCCGAGAACATCTACCTCGGCAACGAGCGCCGCGGGCGGTTCGGGCTCATCGACTGGAACCGGACGAACGCCGACGCGGCCCGGCTGCTGGAGCGGGTCGGGCTGCACGAGAACCCGGTGACGCCGGCGATGGACCTCGGCGTCGGCAAGCAGCAGCTCGTCGAGATCGCCAAGGCGCTGTCGAAGCGGGTGAAGCTGCTCATCCTGGACGAGCCGACCGCCGCGCTGAACGACGCCGACTCCGCGCACCTGCTCGACCTGCTGCGCGGGCTGCGCGACGAGGGCATCACCTGCGTGATCATCTCCCACAAGCTGAACGAGATCCGCGCGATCGCCGACTCCACCACGATCCTGCGGGACGGCCGCACGATCGAGACGCTCGACATGCGCGGCGACGTGTCCGAGGACCGCATCATCGCCGGGATGGTCGGCCGCGACCTGCGGCACCGGTTCCCCGACCGCGTCCCCGACATCGGCGGCGAGGTGCTGCGGATCGAGGACTGGACCGTCCACTCCCCCACCCAGCACGGCCGGGTCGTGGTGGACCGCGCCTCCCTCACGCTGCGCCGCGGCGAGATCGTCGGGCTCGCGGGCCTGATGGGCGCGGGCCGCACCGAGCTCGCGATGAGCGTGTTCGGCCGCAGCTACGGCACCGGCATCAGCGGCCGGATCTACAAGAACGGCGCGGAGATCTCGGTCCGCACGGTCACCGACGCGATCCGGCACGGGCTCGCCTACGCGACCGAGGACCGCAAGACCTACGGCCTCAACCTCATCGAGGACGTCAAGCGGAACATCTCCGCCGCCGGGCTCCGCGGCCTGGCGCGGGCCGGCTGGGTGGACGCCGGCCGCGAGTACGCGACCGCCGAGCGGTTCCGCACCGAGATGAACATCAAGACGCCGAGCGTCCTCACCCCGGCCGGGCAGCTGAGCGGCGGCAACCAGCAGAAGGTCGTCCTGTCCAAGTGGATCTTCACGGACGCGGACGTGCTGATCCTGGACGAGCCCACCCGCGGCATCGACGTCGGCGCCAAGTACGAGATCTACTCGATCATCAACCGGCTGGCCGACCAGGGCCGCGCGGTACTGGTGATCTCGTCCGAGCTGCCGGAGCTGATCGGGATCTGCGACCGCCTGTACGCGATGGCGGAGGGCCGCATCACCGGCGAGGTCACCCGCGCGGAGGCCACCCCGGAACGGCTCATGCAGTTCATGACCCGGCAGACGCAACAGACAGGCCAGACCCAGCAGACCGAGGAGACCAGAGCATGAGCAGCGTCGCGTCGGCCGGCAAGGCCGTGGCTCCGCCGCCGGCGGAGCGGCCGAAGCCGGGCCGGAGCCTGCCGGTCAACCTCCGGCAGAGCGGGATCTACATCGCGTTCGCCCTGATCGTGGCGCTGTTCGCGGTGCTCACCGACGGGCAGCTGCTGTCCCCGCAGAACATCTCCAACATCATCGTGCAGAACTCCTACATCCTGATCCTGGCCATCGGGATGATCCTGATCATCATCGGCGGGCACATCGACCTGTCGGTGGGGTCGGTGGTCGCGGTGACGGGCGCGATCGCGGCGGTGCTGATGGTCGAGCACGACGTGCCGTGGCCGCTGGCGATCCTGCTGACGCTGCTCGCCGGCGCGGCGATCGGCGCGTGGCAGGGGTACTGGATCGCCTACTTCGAGATCCCGGCGTTCATCGTGACGCTGGCCGGGATGCTGGTGTTCCGGGCGCTGACCCTCACCATCCTCGGCAACCAGGGCATCGGGCCGTTCCCCGACGAGGTGCGGACGATCGCGAACGGCTTCCTGTCCGGCTACCTCGGCAACGTCGGGCTCGGGCCGCTCGGCGGCGCCGACCTGTTCACGCTGCTGGTCGCGCTGGCCCTGGTCGGCGGGTACGTGGCGCTCGGGTGGCGGAACCGGCAGGGCCGCATCGGCTACGGGCAGCAGGTCGAGCCGCTCACCGTGTTCGCGCTGCGCAACGCCCTCGCCGTCCTGGTCGTCATGTTCATGGCCGTGCAGCTCGCCCGGTTCAAGAACATGCCGTGGGTGCTCGTCCTGCTGGGCGTGCTCGTGCTCGGCTCCACGCTGGTGATGAACCGGGCCGTGTTCGGCCGGCACGTGTACGCGCTCGGCGGCAACCCGCTCGCGGCGCGGCTGTCCGGCATCAAGGTGAAGTCGGTGTCGTTCTGGCTGTTCGTCAACATGGGCGTGCTGTCGGCCGTCGCCGGGATCGTGTTCGCGGGACGGCTCAACCAGGCGGGCCCGACGGCCGGGAACATGTTCGAGCTGGACGCGATCGCGGCGGCGTTCATCGGCGGCGCGGCCGTGCAGGGCGGGGTCGGCAAGGTGGTCGGCGCGATCACCGGCGGCCTGATCATGGGCGTGATCAACAACGGCATGTCGCTGCTCGGCGCGCCGAGCGAGCGGGTCATGCTGATCAAGGGCCTGGTACTGCTGGCGGCGGTCGCGTTCGACATCTGGGCGAAGCGGCGCGCCGGGACGTCGCGCTGAGCGGGCCGTCCGGGGACGGCGGACGCGGTAGGTTCCGAGGTGACATGACCGCCACGCCACCACCGGCCCGGCCCGGGCTCCGCGACGTCGCCCGGCTCGCCGGGGTCTCCCACCAGACCGTGTCGCGGGTGTTCAAGAACCATCCGATGGTGAGCCCGAAGACCCGCGACCGGGTGCTCGCCGCCGCCGCGCAGCTGGACTTCCGGCCCAACGCGGCGGCGCGGGCCCTCGCCACCGGCCGGTCCCGGACGCTCGGCGTCGTCAGCTTCGACACCGCGCTGTTCGGCCCCGCGTCGATCATCGCGGCGATCGAGCGGACCGCCCGCGCCGCCGAGTTCTTCACCAGCGTCGCGAGCCTGGAGTCGCCGGGCCACGGCGCGGTCGCGGGGGCGGTCGACCGGTTCCGCGACCAGGGCGTGGACGGCATCATCATGATCCCCGGGCACGTCCCGCCGGACGAGGCGCTGCGGCACCTGCCCGGCGACCTGCCGACGGTGCTGCTCGGGCCGCCGGCCGCCGTGCCGACGGTGTCCGGCGACCACTACATGGCGCCGCGGGAGGCGACCCGGTACCTGCTCGGCCTCGGGCACCGGACCGTCCACCACCTGCCGGGCCCGGACGACTGGTCGGAGGCGACCGAGCGCACCCGCGGCTGGCGGGACGCGCTGACCGAGGCGGGCGCCGCCGTGCCCGACTGCGCGTCCGGCGACTGGAGCGCCCGGTCCGGCTACGAGCGGGGCCGGGTGCTCGCCGCCGACCCGGGCGTCACGGCGGTGTTCGCGGCCAACGACCAGATCGCGCTCGGGCTGCTGTGGGCGATCCACGAGAGCGGGCGCCGGGTCCCGGACGACGTCAGCGTCATCGGGTTCGACGACATCCCGGAGGCGGCGTTCCTCACCCCGCCGCTCACCACCGTCCGGCAGGACTTCACCGCCCTCGGCCGGCACTGCGTGGAGCTGCTGATCGCGCAGCTGACCGGCGGCGCCGGGCCGGAGGAGCCGCGGCTGGTGCCGAGCCGGCTGATCGTCCGGCGCAGCACCGGCCCCGCCCGCTGACCCGGCGGGCCGGGGGCGAGACGCCGCGGGTCAGCGGAGGGCGCGGAGGCGGTGCATGATCGCGCCGTCCGCGAAGTGGTCGTGCAGGCTCCGGTAGATCGCGTACAGGTCGTCGTAGGCGGCGGCGCGCGCCCGGTCGGGCACGTAGGCGGCCGGGACGCGGCGCCCCATCGCGGCGGCGGCCGCGGTGACATCGGGGTGGGCGCCGGCGGCGACGGCGGCGTGGATCGCGGCGCCGAGGGCCGGGCCCTGCGCCGACCCGATCAGCGACAGCGGGCGGCGCAGCACGTCGGCGTACACCTGCATGAGGAAGGCGTTCTTCATCAGCCCGCCCGCGACGACGAGCTCCTCGACGGGGACGCCGGACGCCTCGAACGTCTCCACGATCATCCGCGCGCCGAACGCGGTGGCCTCGATCAGCGCGCGGTAGACGTCCTCGGGCTTCGTGGCGAGCGTCTGCCCGACGATGAGGCCGGACAGGTCGTGGTCGACGAGCACGGACCGGTTGCCGCTGTGCCAGTCGAGCGCGACGAGCCCGTGCCGCCCGACCGGCTGGGCCTCGGCGAGCGCGGTGAGGTGCTCGTGGACGGTCCGCCCCTCGGCGGCGGCGACCTGGTTGTAGTAGGCGGGCACGCAGGTGTCGACGAACCAGGCGAAGATGTCGCCGACGCCGGACTGCCCGGCCTCGTAGCCCCACAGCCCCGGCACGATGCCGTCCGCGACGACGCCGCACATGCCGGGGACCTCGGCGAGCGCGTCCGACGACATGACGTGGCAGGTGGAGGTGCCCATGATGGCGACCATCTGGCCGGGCCGGACGGCGTCGGCCGCGGCGGCGGTGACGTGCGCGTCGACGTTCCCGACCGCGACCGCGATCCCCTCGGGCAGGCCCGTCCAGGCGGCGGCCTCCGCCGTCAGCGTCCCGGCGAGGCCGCCGAGCGGCGCCAGGTCGTGCCCGAGCTTGGCGGGGAAATCGGCGAAGCCGGGATCGAGCGCGGCGAGGAACTCGGCGGACGGGTAGCGGCCGTCCTGGTAGATGCCCTTGTAGCCGGCCGTGCAGATGTTGCGCGACTCGGCACCGGTGAGCCGCCAGACGATCCAGTCGGCGGCCTCGATCCAGCGGTCGGCCTCCGCGTACAGCTCCGGGTCCTCGTCGAGGAGCTGCAGGGCCTTCGCGAACTCCCACTCGGAGGAGATCTTGCCGCCGTAGCGGCGCAGCCACGGCTCGCCGCGTTCGGCGGCCAGCGCGTTGATCCGGTCGGCCTGCGGCTGCGCGGCGTGGTGCTTCCACAGCTTCGGCCAGGCGTGCGGGCGGTCGGGGTACCGCTCGCAGAGGGGCGTCCCGTCCGCCGCCGTCGGCAGGACGGTGCACGCCGTGAAGTCGGTGCCGATGCCGATCACCCGGGACGCCGGGACGCCCGCGACGGCCAGCGCCTTCGGGACGGCGAAGCGCAGCACGTCCACCCAGTCCCGCGGCGCCTGCAAGGCCCAGTCCGGCGGGAGGGCGGCGCCGGACGGCAGCGCTTCGTCGATCACCCCGTGGCCGTACTCGTGGACGCCGTCGCCGAGTTCGGCGCCGTCCCGGACGCGGACGACGACCGCCCGCCCCGACAGCGTGCCGAAGTCGATCCCGACGACGTACCGCTCGTCCGCGCTCATACGGCTCCTCCTCTACAGGGCCGTGGCCATCACAGCCCGAGGGCCAGGCGATGGTACGCCTGGTTCCAGCGGATCTCCTTGGTGAACTGCCGCATCGTGGTATCCGCGTCGATGCTGAGCAGCTCGACCCCGGCCATCTCGGCGAGGTCGTCCAGCACCTCGGTGCCGAGCGCGGCCGACAGGACGGTGTGGTGCGGCGCCCCTGCGGTCAGCCACGCCTCGGTGGAGGTGCGCAGGTCCGGCAGGGGGCGCCAGACCGCGCGCGCGACCGGCAGCATCGGCAGCGGCTCCGGCGGCGCGACGACCTCGATCTCGTTGGCGACGAGCCGGAACCGGTCGCCCAGGTCGGCGAGGCCGACCACGACGGCGGGGCCGGGCGCGGCGTCGAACACCAGCCGCACCGGGTCCTCGCGCCCGCCGATGGACAGCGGGTGGATCTCCAGCGACGGCCGCCCCGCCGCGACGGACGGGCAGACCTCCAGCATGTGCGCGCCGAGGATCAGCTCGTTGCCGGGCTCCAGGTGGTAGGTGTAGTCCTCCATGAACGAGGTGCCGCCGGGCAGCCCGGCCGAGGCGGCCTTCAGCGTGCGCAGCAGCGTCGCGGTCTTCCAGTCGCCCTCGCCGCCGAAGCCGTAGCCGTCCGCCATCAGCCGCTGCACGGCGAGGCCGGGGAGCTGCCGCAGCCCGCCGAGGTCCTCGAAGTTCGTCGTGAACGCCTTGAAGCCGCCCTCGTCGAGGAACGTCCGCAGGCCCAGCTCGATGCGGGCGCCGTAGCGCAGCGAGCCGTGCCGGTCGCCGCCCGCGCGCAGCGCCGGGACGACGTCGTAGAGCTCCTCGTACTCCTTCACCAGCTCGGTGACGTCGTCGTCGGAGACGGCGTCCACCACGCCGACCAGGTCGTTCACGCCGTAGGTGTTGACCGAGACGCCGAACCTGAGCTGCGCCTCGACCTTGTCGCCCTCGGTGACGGCGACGTCCCGCATGTTGTCGCCGAACCGGGCCAGCTTGAGCGTGCGCAGCTCGTGGCGCCCGGCCGCCGCCCGCGCCCACGCCGCGACGCGGGCGCCCACCACCGGGTCGCTGACGTGCCCGGCGACGGTCTTGCGCGCGACGCCGAGCCGCGACTGGATGTAGCCGAACTCCCGGTCGCCGTGCGCGGCCTGGTTCAGGTTCATGAAGTCCATGTCGATCGAGTGCCAGGGCAGCTCGACATTCGCCTGCGTGTGCAGGTGCAGCAGCGGCTTGGTCAGCGCGTCCAGCCCGGCGATCCACATCTTCGCCGGGGAGAAGGTGTGCATCCACGCGATGACGCCGACGCAGGAGTCGTCGGCGCTCGCGTCCAGGCAGGTCCGGCGGATGGCGTCGGCGTCGGTCAGCACCGGCGTCCAGCGCAGCGCGACCGGCAGCGCCTCGCCGAGCCGCGCGGCGATCGCGCCGGACTGCTCGGCGACCTGGCGCAGGGTGTCGTCGCCGTACAGGGCCTGGCTGCCGGTGAGGAACCAGATCTCGCGGTTCGGAAAGCTCATGGTCGGCCCCTCTGCCCGTAGACGTTCTGGTAGCGGTCGTACAACCGGTCGATGTCGCCCGCGTCCATCGGCAGCGGCTCGCCGAGCTGGCGGGACAGGTGGACGGTGCGGGCGACGTCCTCGCACATCACGGCCGCCTTCACCGCGGCGCGGGCGTCGGCGCCGATCGTGAAGACGCCGTGGTTGCGCATGAGGACGGCGGGGCTGCGGTGCCCGGCGAGCGTCTCGACGATGCCGCGGCCGATGTCGTCGCCGCCGATGAGCGCGAACGGGCCGACCGGGATCTCGCCGCCGAACTCGTCCGCCATCGCCGTCAGCACGCACGGGATCGGCTCGTCGCGCGCCGCCCACGCGGTCGCGTAGGTGGAGTGGGTGTGCACCACCCCGCCGACGTCCGGGCGGTGCCGGTACACGTAGGCGTGGGCGAACACGTCGCTCGACGGCTTGAGCGGCGACTCGCCGAGGGGCTTGCCCTCCAGGTCGCACAGCACCATCGAGTCGGGGGTCAGGTCCGCGTAGGGGACGCCGCTCGGCTTGATGAGGAAGGCGTCGTCGCCCACCCGGGCGGACACGTTCCCGGCCGTCCAGACGACCAGCCCGCCCTCGACGAGCATCCGGTGGAGGACGGCGAGCTCGGTGCGGAGCGCGGCGGTCTCCGGCTCTCTCATGTCCGCTCCTTTGTTAGCGCTAACATCAACGGGCTGCCGACCGGGACTCGCGGCGACGGACGGTGGTCAGGTGCGGCGGCGCACCCCGGTGCTCTCCCGGACGACGAGCTCGGGTTCGACGACGCGGCGCGTCCCGTCCGGGGCGGGGGCCGGCCGGGCGCCGCCCTCGATCCGGTCGAGCAGCAGGCCGAACGCGCGCCGCCCCACCTCGGCGAAGTTCTGCCGGACGGTGGTGAGCGGCGGCGGGAAGTAGGCGGCCTCGGGCACGTCGTCGAAGCCGACGACGCTCACCTCGCCGGGCACGTCGCGGCCGGCCTCGCGCAGCGCCCGCAGCAGCCCGAGCGCCATCGCGTCGTTGGCCGCGAACACGGCGGTGACCTGCGGGTCGGCGGCGATCCGGCGGCCGAGCTCGTAGCCGGACCGGGCGCTCCAGTCGCCCGCGGACGCGGCCGGGACCTCGCGCCCGGCGGCCTGCAGCGCGGCGCGCCAGCCGTCGGTGCGGCCGCTCGCGTCGACCCAGTCGGCCGGACCGGACAGGTGGGCGACGGTCTCGTGGCCGAGGCTGAGCAGGTGCCGGACGGCGCGCTCCGCGCCGGCCCGGTGGTCGACCGCGACGACGGGGAACGGCACGTCGCCGCCCGCGCCGACCGCGACCAGCGGGGTGTCGGACGGCAGCTCCTTCAGCCCGTCGGCGGCCGACTCGTGCGGCGCGACGACCATGATCCCGTCCGCGGACTGGGCGCGCAGCCGCTCCACGCCCTCGCCGATCGAGCGGCGGTTCAGCGAGCTGAGGCTGACGATGCTGACGTTGTAGCCGTGCTCGCGGGCGGCCTGCTCGATGCTGAACACCGTGGACGCCGGGCCGTACAGGGTGGTGTCGAAGCTGACCACGCCGAGCACCCCGGAGCGGCCGGTCGCGAGGACCCGCGCCGCCGAGTTCGGCCGGTAGTCCAGCGCCTGCACCGCCGCCATCACCCGGGCGCGCGTCTGCGGGCGCACCTTCTCGGGGGTGTTCAGCACCCGCGACACGGTCATCGCCGAGACGCCGGCCATCGCGGCCACGTCCTCCATCACCGCCAGCCGCCGGCCGTCGGGCGCCTCCGGTGATTCGGCGGCCACATCGCCTCCCCGAGCCGAGCCATCGCTACGCCCCGAATGTTTGCGCTAACTCCCCCGAATGTCAACAGCGGGCACCCCGCCCCCGGCGCCCCGATCTCCCCGGCGCGCCGGGCGGCGGGTAATCTCCCGCTTACCCGGTCGCCCCGACCCCGAGGAGCCCCCCACATGACGGAACCGCCGGAGCTGAGCGCCGCCGAGACCGCGGCCGCCGCCGACAAGACCATCCACGACATCGGCTCGACCTGGATGCTGGACCCGGCCGTCTCCGCGCACGGCGCGGAGCTCGGCTACGCCAACCCGTTCGCGTTCTACTTCGCCGGCCGCGGCGGGGTGCTCGGGGACGTCGACGGCGGCGTGGTGTGGTCCGCGCTGGGCTTCTTCGAGCCGGGGGTCGTCCGGGCCATGTGGGACGAGGGCGTCGCGGTCGCCGGGGCGCGGGAGGCCGCGCGGCGGTACACGCGGGCGTTCAGGGCCTGGGCGGAGGAGCGCGTCCCCGACGACCCGCGCCTGTGCGAGCTGGCCGAGCGGGTCGCGAACGCGGCGGAGGGCGCGGGCCTGCCGCTGTTCTGCGGCTGGCGCGCCGAGCCGCTGCCCGAGGGCGGCCCCGGCCGCCTGGTGCAGGTGCTCCAGGTGCTGCGCGAGCTGCGCGGCGGGATGCACCTGGTCGCGACGACGGCGGTCGGCCTGACCCCGCTGGAGGCCGTGCTGACCAACGAGGGCGAGGGCAAGGCGAAGTTCTGCGGCTGGCAGGGCGACTTCCCCGACTGCACCGCGCTGAAGCCCCGCCTCGCCGAGGCCGAGGAGATCACCGACCGGCTCTCCGCCGCCGTGTACGAGCGGGCGCTGTCGCCGTCCGAGCGCGCCGAGTTCGCCGCCCTGGTCGCGAAGGCGGGAGCGGCCGTCCTCCCCTGACCCGCGGGGAGACGTTCGTCGGGGAGGGACAGCGTCGCGCGGAACACCGTGGCGGCGGCGGCGAAGAGCGGGCGGCATCGCGGCGAACCCGGTACTCAACCTGGAGGCGGGCGACGGCCTCGGCGCCGCCGACCCGCGGCCCGGCGACGTCGTCGCGCCCGCCGCCCCGTCCGTCCGCGACGGGTTTGTTTTGAGGGACGGGCGGCGGGTAGGTGGACGGCGCGCCGAGGTGAAGGGTGGTGTGACGTGGGCGTTCGTACATGGATCGAGTCCTGGCCCGTCTACCGCCAGTTCACCGGCGACGACCCGCTCGGGCGCGGAGCCGCGGCGAAGAGCGCCGGATCCGAGCGGATCAAGGCGCGGGTGAACACCGCCGACCGGGTCGTGAAGTCCGTCTGCCCGTACTGCGCGGTCGGCTGCGGGCAGGACGTGTACGTCACCGACGGCAAGGTCACGCAGGTCGAGGGCGACCCGGACTCGCCGGTCAGCCGGGGGCGGCTGTGCCCGAAGGGCTCGGCGACGCTCCAGCTCACCACCGGGTCGGCCCGCGAGCACCGGGTGCTGTACCGGCGCCCGGGCGGCGCCGACTGGGAGCACCTCGACCTCGACACGGCGATGGACATGATCGCCGACCGGGTGATCGAGGCGCGCCGTCACGGCTGGCAGTGGGAGCAGGACGGGGTGCGGGTGCGGCGCACGCTCGGGGTCGCGAGCCTCGGCGGCGCCACGCTCGACAACGAGGAGAACTACCTGATCAAGAAGCTGTTCACCGCGCTCGGCGCGGTGCAGATCGAGAATCAGGCCCGCGTTTGACACTCCTCCACCGTTCCCAGTCTGGGAACCACGTTCGGACGAGGCGGCGCGACCACGTTCCAGCAGGACCTGCAGAACTCCGACTGCATCGTCATCCAGGGCTCCAACATGGCCGAGTGCCATCCGGTGGGGTTCCAGTGGGTGATGGAGGCGAAGGCGCGCGGTGCGACGGTCGTCCACGTCGACCCGCGGTTCACCCGGACCAGCGCCCTGTCGGACCTGCACGTCCCGCTGCGGGCGGGCAGCGACATCGCGTTCCTCGGCGGGATCATCAACTACGTCCTGGAGAACGACAAGTACTTCCGTGACTACGTGGTCGCGTACACCAACGCGCCGGTGATCCTGACGGAGGAGTTCCGCGACACCGAGGACCTCGACGGCGTGTTCTCCGGCCTGAACCCGGAGACCCGCAGCTACGACCACACGACGTGGCAGTACGAGGGCATGGAGGTCCAGTCGGCGGCCGGCGAGCGCGACATGGCCTACGACGAGCGCGTCGAGTCCTTCGCGGAGGCGGGGCGCGGCGAGGCGCACGGCTCCGGCGGCGCGGCGATCGGCGAGGGCCACCCCGAGCGGGACCCGCACCTGGAGCATCCGCGGTGCGTCTTCCAGGTGCTCAAGCGGCACTACGCGCGCTACACGCCGGAGATGGTCGAGCGGATCTGCGGCGTCCCGCAGGAGCAGTTCCGCAAGGTGTGCGAGATGCTCACCGAGAACTCGGGCCGCGACCGGACGTCCGCGTTCGTCTACGCGGTGGGCTGGACGCAGCACACGGTCGGCGTCCAGTACATCCGGACGGCGGCGGTCCTGCAGAGCCTCCTCGGCAACATCGGGCGGCCCGGCGGCGGCATCCTGGCGCTGCGCGGCCACGCGTCCATCCAGGGCTCGACCGACATCCCGACGTTGTTCAACCTGCTGCCCGGCTACATCCCGATGCCGCACGCGCACAGCAACGAGGACCTGGACGCCTTCGTGCAGGCCGAGTCGGCGCGCAAGGGCTTCTGGGGCGACATGCGCGCCTACACCGTGAGCCTGCTGAAGTCGTACTGGGGCGACGCGGCGACCGAGGACAACGACTACTGCTTCGACTACCTGCCGCGGCTGACCGGCTCGCACAGCACGTACGAGACGGCGATGGCGCAGATCGACGGCGTGTGCAAGGGCTACTTCCTGATGGGCGAGAACCCGGCGGTCGGGTCGGCCAACGCCAAGATCCAGCGGCTCGGGATGGCGAACCTGGACTGGCTCGTCGTCCGCGACTTCTCGCTGATCGAGTCGGCGACCTGGTGGAAGGACGGCCCGGAGATCGAGTCGGGCGAGATGCGCACCGAGGACATCGGCACCGAGGTGTTCTTCCTGCCCGCCGCCGCGCACACCGAGAAGGACGGCAGCTTCACCAACACGCAGCGGATGCTCCAGTGGCACCACCAGGCGGTGGAGCCGCCCGGCGACGCGCGCAGCGACCTGTGGTTCACCTACCACCTCGGCCGCCTCATCCGGGAGAAGCTCGCCGGGGAGGACGACGAGGTCAACCGCCCGCTCCTCGACCTGACGTGGGACTACCCGACGAGGGGCGAGCTGGAGGAGCCGGACGCGGAGGCGGTGCTCGCCGAGATCAACGGCTTCGACGCCGAGGGGAACCCGCTGTCGTCCTACACGCAGCTGAAGGACGACGGGTCCACCCGGTGCGGCTGCTGGATCTACTGCGGCTGCTACGCCGACGGCGTCAACCAGACGGCCCGCCGCAAGCCCGGCAAGGACCAGAGCTGGGTGGCGCCCGAGTGGGGCTGGGCGTGGCCGCTGAACCGCCGCATCCTGTACAACCGGGCGTCCGCCGACAAGGACGGCAACCCGTGGAGCGACCGCAAGGCGTACGTCTGGTGGGACGCCGAGCAGGGCAAGTGGACGGGCCACGACGTGCCCGACTTCGTCGCCGACCGCCCGCCCGACTACAAGCCGCCCAGCGACGCGACCGGCCCGGACGCGCTCGCCGGCGACGACCCGTTCATCATGCAGGCGGACGGGAAGGCGTGGCTGTTCGTCCCGGCGGGGCTGACCGACGGCCCGCTGCCGACGCACTACGAGCCGCAGGAGTCGCCGTTCACGAACCCGCTGTACGGGCAGCAGCGCAACCCCGTCCGGCAACTGCTGCCGCCGCACCCCGACAACCGGTACGCGCCGAGCGACGGCTCGCCGGGCGCGGCCGTGTACCCCTACGTCGCGACGACGTACCGGCTCACCGAGCACCACACGGCGGGCGGCATGTCGCGGTGGCAGCCGTACCTGGCGGAGCTGCAACCGGAGTTCTTCTGCGAGGTGTCGCCGGAGCTCGCGGCCGAGCGGGGGCTGGAGCACGGCGGCTGGGCGACGCTCGTCAGCCCGCGCGCCGTCGTCGAGGCCCGCGTGCTGGTCACCGAGCGGATGCAGCCCCTCGTCGTGGACGGCCGGACGATGCACCAGATCGGGCTGCCGTACCACTGGGGGCCGAACGGCTACAGCACCGGCGACGCGGCGAACGAGCTGCTGCACATGTCCCTGGACCCGAACACCCACATCCAGGAGGCGAAGGCGATATCGGTCGACATCCGCCCGGGCCGCCGCCCGCGCGGCGCCGCCGCCGGTGAGCTGGTCCGCCGCTATCAGGAGGACGCGGGCGTCACCGACGAGACGGGCACCGAGGCCTAGCCGCGGCGGGGCCTGGCGGCGGCGTCCAGCGGCGGGGCCTGGCGGCGGGTCTAGCGGACGACGACCGGGAACTCGCCGGCCGGGACCAGTTCGCCGATGACCGGCTCGCCGGGGATCTCGCCCGCGACGAGGAGGCCGCCGGAGGTCTGCGCGTCGGCGAGCAGGAGGCGGTCCTCCTCGGGGGTGCCACGGAAGTCGGTGTGCGGGGCGACCCAGTCGAGGTTGCGGCGGGTGCCGCCGCTGACGTACCCGGCGCGCAGCGACTCGCGGGCGCCGTCCAGGTACGGGACGGCGGCGGCGTCGACCACCGCGGTGACGCCGGACGCGCGGGCCAGCTTGTAGAGGTGCCCGAGCAGCCCGAAGCCGGTCACGTCGGTGGCGCAGGTCGCGCCCGCGTCGAGCGCGGCGGCGGAGGCGTCCCGGTTCAGCGCGGCCATCGCCGCGACGGCGTGCGGGAAGACCTCCCCGGTCGCCTTGTGCCGGTTGTTGAGGACCCCGACGCCGAGCGGCTTGGTCAGGGTGAGCGGCAGGCCCGGCTTGCCGGTGTCGTTGCGGAGCAGCGCGGCGGGGTCGGCGACGCCGGTGACGGCCATGCCGTACTTGGGTTCGGGGTCGTCGACGCTGTGCCCGCCGCCGACATGGCAGCCCGCCTCGGCGGCGACGTCCAGTCCGCCGCGCAGCACCTCCCGCGCCAGCTCGAACGGCAGGACGCCGCGGGGCCAGGAGAGCAGGTTCACCGCGACGAGCGGGCGGCCGCCGACGGCGTACACGTCGGACAGGGCGTTGGCTGCGGCGATCCGCCCCCAGTCGTAGGGGTCGTCGACGACCGGGGTGAAGAAGTCGGCGGTGGCGACGGCGGCGAGCCCGCCGTGCGAGCCGGGCAGCCGGACGACGGCGGCGTCGTCGCCGGTGTCCAGCCCGACGATCAGCTCGCCGTTGGGGGCGCCCGGGGCGGTGGTGAGGCCGGCGACGACGTCCTCCAGCTCGCCGGGCGGGATCTTGCAGGCGCAGCCTCCGCCGTGCGCGTACTGCGTCAGCCGCTTCGCCGTCTCGGTCATGTCGTCCTCTCGGTACAGCGCCGCCTGAGGTCGTCCACCCGGGTGGTGTAGCCCGCCGCGTCGAGGTGCTCCAGGAGCGGGACGGCGACGCGGCGAGTGGTGCCGAGCGCGCGGCGCGCCTCGCTCAGCGTGAACGGGCCGCCGAGGCGGCCGAGGAGCGCGGCGGCGCGGGCGTCGTCGCCGGGCAGCAGCACGATGCCGCCGCCGACCTTCAGCAGCGCGCCCGCCGCCGCGGCGGCGGCGAGCATCTTCGGGGTGAGGCCGAGTTCGGCGAGCCGGCCGGCGTCGGGGGCCTGGAACGGCGCCGCGGCCAGGTCGCGGCGGACGGCGTCGACGGCCGCCTGCACGCGCGGGGGCAGCTCCGGCGCGACCGCCCGCCCGTAGATCCGGCCGTCGCGCTGGTGCAGCCCGTCGGCGAGGGCCTCGACGAGGGCGCGATCGGGCAGGCCGAGGGCGCGGCGGGCGGCGTCGGCGGGCAGGCCGGGGTCGGTCGGGTGCGCGGCGGCGTGCTCCTCGACGGCGGTGATGAGGCGCTTGCGGAGGTCCTCCCAGTGGTCGGGGTCGGCGAGCCAGTCCCCGGCGACGGGCGCGGACGGGGCCGGGACGCCCATCGCGACCAGCTCCGCCCGCGTGATCAGGCCCCGGCGGCGCAGTTCGCCGGCGCCGTCGGGCCGGTCGCCGATCGACGCGAGCTCGCGGGCCCGCGCCGCCGCCGCGCCGCGCCGCCGGAACGGCTCGGGGCGGACGTCCAGCACGGTGACCCCGGCGGGGACGCGGTGCGCGCCCGGGTCGCGGGCGAACTCCTTGACGGTGGAGGACTGCTCGAACACCTCGTGCAGGACGGCGTTCA
>NZ_JBFARO010000070.1:0-39831 GCF_040677125.1 Actinomadura sp. NPDC049382 | reverse complement strand
GCCCGCTCCGCCCGGCAGGCCGGGCGGCGGGGCGCCCGGAGCGCCCGGCGGTCCCAAGCACGGCGGCCTGGACCTCGACGCCTTCGGGGACGGCCCCCCGGACCGCACCGTCGTCGACGTCCCCGGCGACCGTCCCGTCGCCGGGCCGCGGCGGACCGAGCAGCCCAAGCACGGCGAGGGAGAGGCCCCCGAGCACCGCGTCCCGACCAACGGCAACGAACCGGACTCGAGCAGCACGGCGGTGATCCCGCGCTTCGGCCGGCACGACGACCCCGACGAGTAGTCCGGCGCCACTGAGATGCCGTCCCCCTCCACCTCCGCCGTACCGCGAACCGCGCCGGAGGATCCGGTCCCCCCGTCGCGGAGCGACGAGCCGCTCCCGGTCCGCCTGCGCGACCTGCCGCGCACGACCTGGCCGCTGATCGCGCTGCTCGTCGGCTTCCCCGTGTGGTGGATCGTCGGCCTCGGCGTGTTCAGCTTCGTCATCTGCGCGGTGCCGATGGCGCTCATCCTGCTCAACCGCCGCCCGCTGCGGTTCCCGCCCGGCTTCGGGCTGTGGGTGCTCTTCCTGGTCTGGTACCTGGTCAGCCTCACCATGCTGAGCAAGAACCCGCCGGGCGCGTACGGCGAGTTCGGCCTCGGGCGGATCGTCTCGGTCTTGGTGCGGCTGGTCGTCTACACCGCGTCCGCGGTCATCGCGCTGTACGTCGGGAACCTCAGCGAGCGGGAGCTGCCGCGGCTCGCGCTGCTGCGGATGCTCGCGGCGCTGTTCATCACCACCACGCTCGGCGGGCTGCTCGGCGTGGTGTTCCCGAACTTCCACGTCACCCCGCTGTTCGGCATGCTGCTGCCCGGGCGGGTGCGCGGCGACGCGTTCGTGCAGAACATCATCAACCCGACCGCGGCGCAGATCACCTGGGTCGGCTCGGTCAAGGCGGTGCGTCCCGAGGGCCCCTTCGAATGGGCCAACACCTGGGGCAACAACTACTCGATCCTGCTGATCTGGTTCGTCCTCGCCTGGTGGGTGTACGCCTCGCGCAAGCGCCGGATGCTGGGCGCGGGCATCCTCGTGCTGTCCATGGTCCCGGTGGTGTACGGGCTGAACCGCGGCCTGTGGATCGGGATCGGGATCAGCGCCGTCTACGTCCTCGTCCGGCTGGCGCTGCGGGGCCGGGTCATGGCGCTCGGCGTGGCGGCCGTCGCGCTGGTGTTCGGCGGCACCGTCTTCGCGATGTCGCCGCTGTACTCCCAGGTCCAGACCAGGCTCGACAACCCGCAGAGCAACGGCATCCGCGCCTACACGCGGGCCAAGACGATCGAGGCGACGTTCACCTCGCCCATCATCGGCTACGGCAACACGCGGTACGCGGTCGGCTCCGACAAGACGGTCGTCACCGGCAAGACGCAGGCGTGCCCGGAGTGCAAGCACCCGCCGCTCGGCTCCGACGGGCAGCTGTGGCTGCTGCTGATCTCGCAGGGCTTCGTCGGGGCGGGCCTGTACATCATGTTCTTCCTCAACGCGATCCGGCGGTACTGGCGGGACACCTCTCCGATCGCCACGGGCGGCGTGCTGACGATGCTGCTCGTGCTCTTCTACATGACCATCTACGACGGGCTCTACACCCCGATGCCGCTCTACCTGCTGTCGTTCGCGGTGATGTGGCGCAACGGCATCGACCTGAGCCCGCCGCGCGTCGAGCCGGTCGCCGTGCGCGCCCGGCGGGCCCGCGACAAGACGCTCTCCGCCGCCCGCACCCGGCGGCTGCTGGAGACGAAGACGCGCCGGGCCGCGCTGGCCACGCGGACGAACGGCACGCCCATCAGGATCGGAGAGGGACAACGTGAGCGACACGGCGGACCGGCTGACGGCCCTGCGTGAGACGACCCGGCTGCTGTGGCCCGAACCCGCGCGCGTCACCGACGGCCGCGGCGACCGGCTCCTCGCACCCGACGCCCGCCGGCCCCGGATCCTGCTTCCCGCCGACCGCGCGGCCGCCGTCGGGGCGCTGCGCGCCTACGGCCGGGTGGAGTCGCGGGCGGCGCGGCTGGTGACGGCCGGGCTGATCTGGTCGCTGCGCGGCGGGCTCGGACGGGCGGTGCTGCGCCGCGGCGTGCGGGTGGACGTCCCCGAGGGGGCCGAGACCGTGGAGACGTACCTGAGCGAGGCCCTGGGCCGTCCGGTGTGCGCCGCCCTGTACGCGCGGCCCGCCGGACGCGCCAACGACAAGCCGGTCTTGCAGGCCCTCTCCCCCGGATCGGCCGGGCCCCCGGTCGCGTTCGTCAAGGTGGGCGTGAACGAGCTGACCGGGCGGCTCGTCCAGGCCGAGGCGGCGGCGCTGGCGCAACTGCCGCGCGCTGCGGGCGGTGTGGTCCGTGCGCCTGAGGTGCTGCACTCGGGGTCGTGGCGGGGGCTGGACATCCTGGCGCTGACGCCGCTGCCGACCTGGGAGCAGGGCCGCCCGATCACCGCAGAACTGCTGGCCGCCGCGCTGCGCGAGATCGCCGAAGCGGCCGGGACGCGGCGCATCCGCCTGGCGTCCTCCCCCTACTGGACGGCGCTCAACGACCGCGTCGCCGCCCTGCCGGGCGAACCGGCCGGCCGGCTGCGCGCGGCGCTCGCGGCGATCGGCGAGCGCCACGGGGACGCCGAGCTCGTCTTCGGTTCCTGGCACGGCGACTTCACGCCGTGGAACACCGGCGGCTCGGACGGCGGCCTCCTGGTGTGGGACTGGGAGAGGTTCACCACCGGCGTTCCCGTGGGCTTCGACGCGCTGCACCACCGCCTCCAGCGCGCCGTCTCCGACCCGGCGGCCGACCCGGCGCGGGCGGCGGCCGACTGCGTGCGCGACGCGGCCGGCGCCCTGGCCCCGTTCACCGCCGCGCCCGCGCTCGCCGAACCCGCGCACGCCGCGCTCGTCGCGCGGCTGTACCTCGCCGAACTCGCCGCGCGCTATCTCGCCGACCGGCAGGCCGAGGCGGGCGCCCGCCTCGGCGACGTCGGCGCGTGGCTCCTCCCCGCCCTCGCCGAGGGCGTGCACGAAACGAAGGAAGCGAATGGCTGACAAGCACCAGGCGGCGCGTCCCCCCGGGCACAAGCGGCTGGCCCAGGCCGCCGCCGTCACCGCGGGCAAGGCCACCCACCGCGCCCGCATGCTGCCCGGATTCCTCATCGTCGGCGGGCAGCGCTGCGGCACGACGTCGATGTACCGGACGCTCAGCCAGCACCCGGCGCTGCTCAAGGCCCTGTGGCACAAGGGCGTCCACTACTTCGACACGGGCTACGACAAGGGCCTCGCCTGGTACCAGGGGCACTTCCCGCTGCGCACGACGGCCGCGCGGGTCGAGCACCGGCACGGGGTGAAGCCGCTGGCGTTCGAGTCGTCGCCGTACTACGGGTTCCACCCGCTGGCGGGCGAGCGGATCGCCGCCGACCTGCCGGACGTCAAGCTGCTGATGCTCGTGCGCGACCCGGTGGAGCGGGCCTACTCGGCGCACTCCCACGAGCTGGGGCGCGGGTTCGAGACCGAGCCCTTCGAGCGGGCGATCGAGCTGGAGGAGGAGCGGCTGGCGGGCGAGGCCGAGCGGCTCGCGGCCGACCCGGCCGCGACCAGCCACGCCTACCAGCACAACGCCTACCTCGCGCGGAGCCGCTACATCGAGCAGATCGAGCGGCTGGAGGGGCTGGTGGGCCGCGACCGCCTCCTGGTCGTCGACAGCCACGAGTTCTTCACCGAGCCGGAGACCGTGTACAAGGGCGTCCTGGACTTCCTCGGCGTCCCGCCGCTCGGCTCCCCGGTGTTCGAGCGGCACAACGCGCGCAGCCGCTCGCCGCTGCCGGACGAGCTCCACGCGCGGCTCGGCGAGTACTTCCGCCCGTACGACGAGCGGCTGGCGGAGTGGCTCGGCCGCACCCCGTCCTGGCGCCGATGAGCGCGCCCGCGACCGGCGCGGCCGACCCCGCCGCGACCGGCGGCGCGGCGGACGGCGCGGGTCCCGGCTCGAAGGGCTCGGACGTCGGCTCCCTCGCCCGCGGCGGCGCCCTGAACATCGTGGGCGCCGTGGTCTCGGCGGTGGCCCAGCTCGTCGTCGTCGCCGTCATCACCAACGCGTTCTCCCAGGACGAGGCGGGCGTCTTCTTCGCCGCGACGTCGGCGTTCCTGCTGTTCGGCGCGGTCGCCGAGCTCGGCACCCAGACGAGCCTGGTGTACTTCATCGCCCGGTTCCGCTCGCGCGGCCGCACCGAGCGGATCGGTCCGCTCGTCCGGCTGGCGCTGCGGCCGATGGTGCTGTGCTCCGCGGTCCTCGGCGCCGTGCTGTTCGCGGCGGCGCCGTGGGTGGCCGAGGTGATGGTGCACGGCGACCCGGGGGACGGCGCGACCTACCTGCGGGTGCTGGCGGTGTTCCTGCCGGTGATGAACCTGTCGGCGGGGGCGCTGGCCGCGACCCAGGGGTTCCGGCGGATGCGGCCGTCGGTGCTCGTGGAGAACATCGGCCGCCCGCTGGTGCAGCTCGCCGCGGTCGGCGCGGTGGCGGTCGCCGGAGCGTCCGGGCTCATCGCCGTCGCGTGGGTCGGGCCGTACCTGCCCGCCGCCGTGCTGGCCGTGCTCGCGATGCTCGGGCTGGTCCGGCGCACGGCGCCGGACGCCGGCACCGCCCCGGACGTCCCGCCCGACCTCGGCCGCCGGTTCTGGCGCTACTCGCTGCCGCGCGGGCTCGCGGGCATCACCCAGATCCTGCTGCAGCGCATGGACATCCTGCTGGTCGCGGCGATGCTCGGCGCGCGGGACGCGGCGATCTACACCGCGGCGTCCCGGCTGCGCGTCGTCGGGCAGCTCGCCAACCGGGCCATCTCGCAGGCGGTCCAGCCGCAGCTGTCGGAGGTGCTCGCGCACGACGACCGGCGCTCGGCCAACACCCTCTACCAGACCGCCACGAGCTGGCTGATGCTGGCGAACTGGCCGCTGTTCCTGCTCTCGGCGCTGTTCGCCGAGCAGCTGCTGCGGATGTTCGGGAGCGGCTACCACACCGGCGCCTCGGTGATCGTGGTGCTGGCGGCCGCGATGCTGGTCAGCGCGGGGACGGGCATGGTCGAGGTCGTCCTGATGATGGCGGGCAAGACCACCTGGAACCTCGTGAACATCGTGCTCGCGCTCGGTGTGAACGTCTGCGTCAGCGTCCTGCTCATCCCGCACATCGGGATCGTCGGGGCCGCGCTCGGCGGGGCCGCCGCGCTGCTGACCCGCAACGTCATCCCGCTGCTGCAGCTGCGCCTGAAGCTGGGCCTGCACCCGTTCGGCCGGGGCTCGCTGGCGGCCGCGGCGCTGACCGGCGTCTGCTTCGGCGCGGTACCGCTCGCCGTGCGGCTGGCGGCGGGCGACGGGCTGCCCCAGCTCGCCGCCGCCGCGGCGGTCGGCACCGTCGGGTACGTCGCGGGCTGCTACCTGCTGCGCCGCCCGCTGAACCTGGACGAGGCCGCGCGCTCCATCCTGCGCCGCGGCCGACCGCGCCGCTGACCGGCGGGGGCGCGCCGGCTAGGCGCGCCCCCGGCCGCGGTTCAGCGGCGGTACCGGTCCAGCGCGCAGCCGGTGAGGAACCGCGCCGCGAACGGCAGGTCGTGCAAGATGTACCGGCTGAACAGGCGGCGGGGCTCACCCGCCAGCCGGTGCAGCCACTCCAGGCCGGCGCGCTGCATCCAGCCCGGGGCCCGTTCGAGCTCGCCGGCCGCGAACGGGATCGCCGCGCCGCATCCGACGAACCACGCGCCCGGCAGCGCGGGCCGCAGCGCGGTGATGAGCCGGTCCTGGCGGGGGAACCCGAGGCCGACGAACACCAGGTCGGGCTTGAGCGCCGCGAGGTCCGCGGCGATCCGGTCGACCTCGCGCTCGTCCCGGTCGAAGCCCATCGGCGGCGCGGACGCCCCCGCGACGCGCAGCCCCGGATACCGCTCGGCGAGGACGGCGCCGGCGCGTTCGGGGACGCCGGGCGCGCCCCCGCCGAGCAGGTAGACCGACCGGCCGTCGCGCGCCATCGCCTCGCTCAGCGTCCAGATGAGGGACGCCCCGGTGACGCGGGCGGGCAGCGGGCGGCGGGCGAGCCGCGCGCCCCACAGGATCGGCGTGCCGTCGGCGACGACGAGGTCGGCGCCGGTGACCAGCGACCGCGCCTCCCCGTCCCGCCGCGCCAGCCGCATGATGTCGATGTTCGGCGTCACCAGGTGGCCGCCCGCGCCGCGCGCCACATCGGCGGCGACGCGCTCGACCACCTGCGCCTCGGTGAGCGCGTCGAACGGGACGCCGCGCAGCACCACGCGCGCCGCGCCGCCCGCCGCGGCGTGGCCCGTCATATGCCGTGCCCGCGCGAGTGCAGGGTCCGCAGCACCCGCTCGTCGGAGACGAGCCCGGTGGCGACCGCCAGCGCGAACGGCACGCGGCGCTCCCGCCAGTTGGCGCGCAGCGCCCGCCGCGACCAGCTCAGCGCCTCCCGCCGGCGGCCCAGCCCCGCGTTCCAGAACGCGATCTGGCCGTAGACGCGGGCGGAGCCGACCGGGTCCGCGGCCAGTTCCGGATGGTGCCGCAGCATCCACCGCAGCCCCTCGATCTTGGTGTCGTACTCGCCGGCGAACAGCGACGTCCGCCCCCACAGCACCTTCACCAGCGGGCGGTCGACGTTCACGATCGGGTGCCGCCGGGCGGCGCGCAGCGCGAAGTCCCAGTCCTCGTTCTGGCCGGCCGGGATGGTCTCGTCCACCAGCCCGATCCCGTCCGGCCCGGTCAGCGCCGCGCGGCGCGCCAGGTACGTGGACGAGTGGACCATCACCATCCGGGACCGCACGAGGTCGGCGTGCGTCACCTCCGCGGCGCCCGCGAGGCGCGCGTTGCCGCCGCCGCGGAACTCCACGAGGATGCCGCAGCTCGCCAGCACCGCGTCCGGACGGGCGGCGAGCGCGGCCGTCTGCGCGGTCAGCTTCTCCGGCAGCCACTGGTCGTCGTCGTCGCAGAACGCCACCAGCTCGGTGTCGAGCGCGAGGATGCCGGTGTTGCGCGCCCCCGCCAGGCCCGGCGTGCGGTCGTTGGCGAGGACGGTGACGCGGCCGTCCGCGCCGGGCACGTCCGCGAGCGACGGGTCGGGCTCGGCGCGGTCGAACACGACCGCGATCCGCAGCTCGCCCGGGTAGTCCTGGGCCAGGACGGCGTCCAGCGCCGCGCGCAGCAGCTCCGGACGGTTGTGCGTGGGGATCACCACGCCGACGGACGGATGCCCGTCGCGCTCCGACGTCATGCGTCGCCTCCGAGGTAGCTGTAGTGGCGCAGTAGCGGCAGGGTGATCGCGGTGACCCTGCGCTGGTCGGCGGCCGGCAGCGCGGTCCGCCACCGGTCGTCGGACCGGATCTCGATCTGCCCGGTGCGGAAGCGCATCGGGTTGCCCGACGCCGTGTGGTTGGCGGTCAGCTCCGCGCGCCCGTCGCCGACGAAGGCGAGGGCGTCGGCGCCGGCGGGGAGCCCCGCGAACCGGGCGATGTCGCGCAGCCGCGCGCGCGGCTCGGCGACGAAGTCCTCGTAGCGCATCCGCCGCACCCGCACGCCGCGCCGGGCGAGGAGCTGGAAGGCGCCGTTCTCGGCGTTCCAGTGGACGGCGGTGCGGGGCGGCGACCACTGCGTCATGTACTCGTCGCCGCCGGCGTCGGCCTCCGGGCGCCGCACCTGGCGCGTCCACGAGTAGGCCACGCCGCGGCTGTCCCGGACGACGTGCAGCACGCGCAGGTCGACGCGGCCGGCGCGGGCCGCCCAGCGCAGGCAGAACGCCAGCGACGCCTGCTTGCTGGAGTCGATCAGCACCGCCGCGCCGGACTCGGCGGCCACGGCGCGGTACAGCCGCAGGTAGTGGTCGACGTACTCGGCCACGAGCGGCGACCGGTCGGCCGGGAGCCGGTCGCGGGCGAGCATCGGGATGTGGCGGGTGCGGTCCACCTCGGCGCGCAGCTCGGCGAACCGGTCGAGGTCGACCGCGTCCCAGCCGCCGAACGCGGCCTCCCCGACGCGCCGCCAGAACGGGCACTCGCCGAACGGGACGCCGCAGCCGCAGCGCTCCCCCGCGTGGGCGCCGCGCTCCCACAGGTGGATGACCTCGCCGAGCGCCATCGCACCGGGCAGCTCGCCGAGCAGCCGCTCGACCAGCGTCGTGCCGCTGCGGCCGAGGCCCCCGAGGAACAGGACGCGGGGCCGCTCCGCCCCGGGGGCGGGCTCAGCGGACACGTCCGCACTCCGGTGGGGGGACACGCGTCATTCGGTTCGACCTCGCGGGCATTCGGGGGGTGGGTGTTCGGGAGCCCATTGTCCCGCACCGCGGCGGGCGGTGCGGGCGGGTCCGGACTACTTCGCCCCGATGATCATGCCGGCCGCGACCGTGTTGTTGGTGGCCTCGTCGATCAGGATGAAGCCGCCGGTGAGGCGGTTGCGGCTGTAGTCGTCCACGAACAGCGGCTGCGTGACGCGCAGCGACACCCGGCCGATCTCGTTCAGGCCGAGCGCGGCCGCCTCCTCGTCGCGGTGCAGGGTGTTGACGTCCAGCCGGTAGTGCAGGTCCTTCACCATGGTCTTCGCGGTGCGGGTCGTGTGCTTGATGACCAGCTTGGAGCGCGGCGTGAGGGTGCGGTCCGGGGTCATCCAGCAGACCATCGCGTCGATGTCCTGCGCGACCTCCGGCCGGTTGTTCGGCCGCGCGATCATGTCGCCGCGGGAGATGTCGATCTCGTCGGCGAGGCGCAGCGTCACCGACATCGGCGCGAACGCCTGCTCCACCGGGCCGCGCGGCCCGTCGATGCGGGTGATCGTCGTGGTCAGCCCGGACGGCAGGTGCACGACCTCGTCGCCCGGCTTCAGCACGCCGCCCGCGACCTGGCCCGCGTAGCCGCGGTAGTCGTGCAGGTCCGGGTCCGTGGAGGCGTGCGGCCGGATCACGTACTGCACCGGGAACCGCACGTCGATCAGGTTGCGGTCGGACGCGATGTGCACGTGCTCCAGGTGGTGCAGCAGCGACGACCCCTCGTACCAGGGCATGTTGCCGCTGCGCTCGACGACGTTGTCGCCGTGCAGCGCCGAGATCGGCACGAACGTCAGGTCGGTCACGTCCAGCTTGGACGCGAACGCGGTGAACTCGTCCACGATGCGCTCGTACACGCCGCGGTCGTAGTCGACGAGGTCCATCTTGTTGACCGCCACGACCAGGTGCGGGACCTGCAGCAGCGTCGTCAGGAACGCGTGCCGGCGCGACTGCTCCAGGATGCCCTTGCGGGCGTCCACCAGGATGATCGCGAGGTCGGCGGTCGACGCGCCCGTCACCATGTTCCGGGTGTACTGGATGTGCCCCGGCGTGTCCGCGATGATGAACTTGCGGCGCGGCGTCGCGAAGTAGCGGTACGCGACGTCGATCGTGATGCCCTGCTCCCGCTCGGCGCGCAGGCCGTCGGTCAGCAGCGCGAGGTTGGTGTACTCCTCGCCCCGCTCGGTGCTCGTGCGCTCCACCGACTCCAGCTGGTCCTCGAAGATCGACTTGGAGTCGAACAGCAGCCGCCCGATCAGCGTCGACTTGCCGTCGTCGACGCTGCCGGCGGTGGCGAACCGCAGCAGGTCCATCGGCTTGCCCGCGGGCTCCTCGTTGCCGGCCATCAGAAGTAGCCCTCCTTCTTGCGGTCCTCCATCGCGGCCTCACTGGTCCGGTCGTCGGCGCGGGTCTGGCCGCGCTCGGTGATCCGGGTCGCCGCGATCTCCTCGATCACCTCGTCCAGCGTCGCCGCCGACGACTTCACCGCGCCCGTGCAGGACGCGTCGCCGACCGTCCGGTACCGGACCGTCGCCTCGAACTCCGGCTCGTCGTCGCCGCGGTTCGCGAAGCCCGTCTCGGCGTCCAGCAGCAGCCCGTCGCGCTCGAACACGCGCCGGGTGTGCGCGAAGTAGATCGAGGGGAGGGCGATCTCCTCCCGGCGGACGTAGTCCCAGATGTCGAGCTCCGTCCAGTTCGACAGCGGGAACACCCGGACGTGCTCGCCCTGCTCGATCCTGGCGTTGAACAGGTTCCACAGCTCCGGGCGCTGGTTCTTCGGGTCCCACTGGCCGAACTCGTCGCGGAACGACACCACCCGCTCCTTGGCGCGGGCCTTCTCCTCGTCGCGCCGCGCCCCGCCGAACGCCGCGTCGAACCGGTGCTCCTCGATCGCGTCCAGCAGCGGCACGATCTGCAACCGGTTCCGGGACGCCCGGCGCCCCTTCTGCTCGGCCACCCGGCCGCTGTCGATCGCGTCCTGCACCGACGCCACCACCAGCCGCACGCCGAGCTCGGCCACCCGCCGGTCGCGGAACTCGATCACCTCGGGGAAGTTGTGCCCGGTGTCGACGTGCATCACCGGGAACGGGATCGGCGCCGGCCAGAACGCCTTCTCGGCCAGGCGCAGCATCACCAGGCTGTCCTTGCCGCCCGAGAACAGCAGCACGGGCCGCTCGAACTCGGCCGCCACCTCCCGGAAGATGTGGATCGACTCGGCTTCAAGGACGTCCAACTGGGACAGCAGGTAATCGGAACGCTGCATGGTCTAGGGCTCTCTCCACGCTGATCTGGCAGATGCAACCGGTCGCGGCGGCGGGACGGGACGTCCCGCCGGGTCGAACGCCGGCCCGCGGCGGATCAGTCCCGCCGGGCCGGACGAGCTCGGCGGGCGTCAGCCCGGCCCGGCACCGGCGGCCGCCGCGATGCCGCTCAGCAGCATCGACGCCGACGCGGGGTGGCACACCAGGATATCCGGCAGCCGGGGATCCTCCCGGTTGTACTCCAGCGGCGAGCCGTCGACCCGGGACGCGTGCGCGCCCGCGCCGAGCGCCACCGCCGCCGGCGCCGCCGAATCCCACTCGTACTGGCCGCCCGCGTGCACGTACGCGTCGACCTCGCCGAGCAGCACCGCGGAGATCTTCGCCCCCGCCGAACCGATCGGCACCAGCTCCACGTTCACGTCGATCCGCTCGGCCAGCTGCCGCACGAACTCCGGCGGGCGCGTGCGGCTCACCGCGATGCGGAGCTTGCCCGCGTCCGGCGCCGGGACGTGCAGCGGCACCTCGCGCGGCTGCGCCCGCACCGGACCGGCCGTCACCGGGTCGGGGGCGCCCGCGTCCGTCCGGACGAGCGCGGCACCGCCCGTCGCGTCCGTGCGCAGCGTCAGGCCCTGCGCCGGCAGCGCCACCGCGCCGGCGGCCAGCCGGCCGCGGCCGGCGGCGTCCCGCTCCCACAGCGCCACGTGGACCGCCCAGTCGCGGCGGCCCTCCTCGGAGAACTCCCGGGTGCCGTCCAGCGGGTCGACGATCCACACCCGCGCGGCGGTGCGCCGCTCGTCGGCCGAGGTGTTGCGGGTCGGGGCGCGGTCATCGCCCTTCGACCGCTTCCCCGCGACGGAGGACCGCCCCTCCTCGGAAAGGACGGCGTCGCCGGGACAGCGCTCGGCCAGCGCCGCCATGAGGTACTCGTGCGCCCGCAGGTCGCCGGTGTCCTTCAGGACCCGCGCGTCCGCGAAACCGACCTCGTCACGCACGCCGAGCAGCAGCCGCCCCGCCGCGCCGGCGAGCTCCGCGGCCAGCGCGTGGTCGTCCACATCCGTCATCCGCTGATCACATTCCCGACTCGCACGGTCTGTTCGGTCTACTTTCTCATGCCTACCCGACCCGCCTCGATGCCCGGTCCCGGTCAGCGGGGTCAGCCGGTTCCGGCCGGCGGGGTCAGTAGGCGCCGGAGCCCCGGAACACCGCGTTCCAGGTCTTCCACATGATCTGCAGATCGAGCGCCAGCGACCAGTTGTCGACGTAGCGCAGGTCGAGCCGGACCGACTCCTCCCACGTCAGGTCGGAGCGGCCGCTCACCTGCCACAGGCCCGTCAGCCCCGGCTTCACCACCAGCCGCCGGTACACGTCGCCGCCGTACTGGGCGACCTCCTCCGGCAGCGGCGGGCGCGGCCCCACCAGCGACATCTCGCCGCGCAGCACGTTGAACAGCTGCGGCAGCTCGTCCAGCGAGTAGCGGCGCAGCCAGCGCCCCACCCGGGTGATCCGCGGATCCTCCCGCATCTTGAACAGGACCCCGTCGTTCTCGTTGGCGGGCAGCAGCTCCACCCGCCGCGCCTCCGCGTCCTGCACCATCGTGCGGAACTTCAGCACGGTGAACTCCCGGCCGCCGCGCCCGACCCGCGTCTGCCGGAACAGCACCGGGCCGCGGTCCCCGTCGAACTTGATCAGCAGCGCGACCAGCGCCAGCAGCGGGCTCAGCACCACGATCCCGCTGAGCGCCGCGACCCGGTCGAACAGGCCCTTGAAGAGCTTGCGGCCGCCGTCCAGCTCCGGGTGCTCCACGTGCAGCAGCGGCAGCCCCGAGACCGGGCGGATCGAGATCCGCGGGCCGGTGACGTCCATCAGCGCCGGCGCCACCACCAGCTCGATGTCGTCGCGCTCGATCTGCCACGCCAGCCTGCGCAGCGCCACCCCGTCCATCTCCGGGCAGGCCAGCACCGCCACCGAGTCGGCGCCGATCCGCTCGGCGGCCGCCGCCGCCTGCGAGAAGTCGCCCAGCACCGGGACGTCCTCGACCTCGGCGACCGCGTCGTCACCGGACGCCAGCGCCGGCGGGAGGCACACGCCCACGATGTCCATGCCGTGGTACCGCTTCGTGCGCAGCAGCCGGATCAGGTCGGACACCGACGTCCGGTGCCCCACCGCGACCACGCGCCGCATGCACTCGCCGTTCCAGCGCTTCTTGTGCAGCCACTTGCGGAGGCGGTACCGCGCCACGAGCGCCAGGAACGTCCCGAGGGGCAGCGCCATCACCACGTAGCCGCGCGCCACCTCGGTCTTCGTGGCGTACGCGACGATCGCCACCGACGCCGTCAGGACGAACCCGGCCCGCAGGACCCGGTGGAACTCCTCGTAGCCGACGCCGATGTACCGCGGCTGGTAGGCCCGGCACAGGACCAGGATCGGGATCCACAGCAGCGGAAGCACGACGGTCAGCGCCACGTACGGCGCGTTCGGCTCCGTCGGCGCTCCCGGGAACCGCAGCACGAACGCGATGACGCCGGCCATCAGCATGCTGAGGAAGTCGAGGCACCGGGCGACCCGGCGGTACGACCCGCTCCAGTTCTGCGACTGCGCAGATCTCTGCTCATGGCGGATCGATGACTCGGCCTGGACCTTGTCAACGACGGCCATAAACCACTCACCAATCTCCTGTAACGCGCGCCCCCATCAGCGCGGTTCACCTCGAAGACGGCCGAACACCGCATGAGGTTCACATGCAACGCGAACCTCGTGCGAGCAGCATCTTACGGCGGTTTGCCATGGTCACTGGGGGAACGCCGCCATCGACTCAGCGGGATCGCCGAACCGTAACGAACACCGACAAAAAGACCATCACGACGGCAGGTGCGGCCGCCGTCCCGCCACACCCGTGGCCGGAACCGGTCAACCCGCGTGGAACACGTTCTGGGCCGCCTCCAGCCCGTCCGACAGCAGCGCCTCCACCGCGTCCGCCGCCCGGTCCACCTCCAGGTCGAGGCTCTTGCGCTCGGCCGCGGAGAAGTCCTTCAGCACGAACGCCGCCGCGTCCATCCGCCCCGGCGGCCGGCCCACCCCGAACCGCACCCGCAGGTACTCCCGCGTCCCGAGCGACCGCGTCACCGACCGCAGCCCGTTGTGACCATTGTCACCGCCGCCGCGCTTCAACCGCACCGCCCCGAACGGGATGTCCAGCTCGTCATGGACGACGACCACCCGCTCCTCCGGCACCTTGAAGAAGTCCCGCAGCCCCTTCACCGGCCCGCCCGACTCGTTCATGAACGACCGCGGCTTCGCCAGCACCGCGCGGCTCCCCGCGAGCCGGCCCTCCAGCACGTCCGCCCGCGACCGGTGCGACTTGAACCGCCCCCCGGCCCGCGCCGCGAGCACGTCCAGCACCATGAACCCCGCGTTGTGCCGGTTCCCCGCATACGACGGCCCCGGATTGCCCAGCCCCACGACCAGCCAGAGATCCGTGCTCACCCGAACTCCTCACCGACGCGCGCGACCCCCGCCGGTGCACACACCCGCGGGGGCCGCGAAAGAACCCTGCGGCCGAACGGCCGCACCTGCGCTACTCGCCGGCGGGCTCGCCCTCGCCCTCGACGCCGCCCTCGGCCGCGGCCTCCTCGGCGCCCGCCTCCGGCTCCGGCGCCGTCGCCGCCGTCGCGTCGGAGATCTGCAGGATCAGCGTGTCCTCGTCCGCCGCCAGCGTCGTGCCCGACGGCAGCTTCAGGTCCTTCGCCAGCACCTGCGAGTCGACGGCCAGGCCGGAGATGTCCAGGTCGACCGACTCCGGAATGTGGGTCGCCTCCGTCTCCACGGAGATCTCCACGACCGTCTGCGCCACCTGGCCGCCCGCGACCACGTCACCGATGACGTTCACCGGCAGGTCGACGACGACCTTCTCGCCGCGCTTCACCAGCAGCAGGTCGACGTGCTCCAGGAACCCCTTGACCGGGTCGCGCTGCACGTCCTTCGGCAGCGCCAGCTCCGAGCCGTTGCCGAGCCCCTCGATGGTCAGCAGCACGTTCGGGGTCTTGAGCGCCAGCATCAGGGCGTGACCCGGCAGCGAGATGTGCTGCGGGTCGGTGCCGTGACCATAGAGGACGGCGGGCACCTTGCCGGCCCGGCGGGTGCGCCGCGCGGCACCCTTACCGAACTCGGTGCGCGGCTCGGCGGCAATGCGTACCTCGGACACGGCGAAAACTCCTCGTTGTTGCGATCCACGGCCGTCCGGCACTGGACGTCCGCTACGGACAGAGCGAATCAGGCGATGCTCGATGCGTCAGGCGCCTCGAAGATTCTTTGCGTTCCCCGGGGAGTGCGGCCCCTGAACCGGCACCGCACTGAACGACCCGAGACATGCGCGATTCAAAGAGTCTAGCCGATCGCAGAAGGACTATTGGCCCACGGGGACGACTGTGCCGACCCAGGACGGCGCCCCCCTGGACCACCAGGGTCCCAGGGGGGCGCCCCTGCGAATCAGCTGTGTCCGCCGAAGAGGCTCGTCACCGAGCCGTCGCTGAAGACCTCGTTGATGGCGCGGGCGACCAGGGGGGCGATCGGCAGGATGGTCAGTTTGTCGAACTGCTTCTCCTCCGGGATCGGCAGCGTGTTCGTCAGCACGACCTCGGAGATGCGCGAGTTCTTCAACCGGTCCACGGCCGGGCCGGACAGGACGCCGTGCGTCGCGGCGACGACGACCTTCGCGGCGCCCTGCTCGAACAGGGCGTCCGCCGCCTTCACGATCGTCCCGCCGGTGTCGATCATGTCGTCGACGACGACGCAGACGCGGTCCTTGACCTCGCCGACGACGTCGAAGACCTTCACCTCGTTGGCGACGTCCGGGTCGCGCTTCTTGTGGATGATCGCCATCGGGACGCCGCCGAGCCGGTCCGACCAGCGCTCGGTCACCCGGACGCGGCCGGCGTCCGGCGCCACCACCGTCACCTGCGAGGTGTCCAGCCGGCTCTCGAAGTGGCGGGCCAGCAGGTCCAGCGCGAACAGGTGGTCGACCGGGCCGTCGAAGAAGCCCTGGATCTGCGCGGTGTGCAGGTCCACGGTGATCAGCCGGTCGGCGCCCGCCGTCTTGAACAGGTCGGCCATCAGCCGCGCCGAGATCGGCTCCCGGCCGCGGTGCTTCTTGTCCTGCCGCGCGTACCCGAAGAACGGCGCCACGACGGTGATCCGCTTGGCGGAGGCGCGCTTCAGCGCGTCCACCATGATCAGCTGCTCCATGATCCACTGATTGATGGGAGCCGTGTGGCTCTGGATCACGAAGGCGTCCGACCCGCGGACCGACTCCAGGAACCGCACGAACGTCTCGCCGTTGGCGAAGTCATACGCGGACGTCGGTGTGAGCTCGATGTGGAGGTTGTCGGCGACTTCCTTGGCCAGGTCCGGGTGGGCTCGGCCGGTGAAGAGCATCAGCTTCTTCTGACCGCTCGCTTTGATCCCACTCACCTCTGACAACTCCCCCTCAATGGAACTGTGCCTTACATGTGGGTTGTTGTCCCCACTCCCCGCGCACCACAAGACTCCGGCTCACGGGTTGCTCTGTTGTCACGGAGGACACCGGTGTCCTCCGCATCCCCGCCCGGCGGCGGGAAAGTACTTCGCGCGCGGGACGCGGCGCTACGGCGCGCCCTCGTCCTCGCCCTTCGCCCGCCGGGCCGCGTCCGCGGCCGGCGTGCCCGGCCGGCGGCGCTCGACCCAGCCCTCGACGTTGCGCTGCCGCGCCCGCGCGACCGCCATCGCCCCGGGCGGGACGTCCTGGACGATCACGGACCCGGCCGCGGTGTAGGCGCCGTCGCCCACCGCCACCGGGGCGACGATCATGTTGTCGCTGCCGATCTTCACGTGCGAACCGATGACGCTGCGGTGCTTCTCGACGCCGTCGTAGTTGACGAACACCGAGCTCGCGCCGATGTTGGAGCCCTCGCCGATCTCGGCGTCGCCCACGTAGGTCAGGTGCGGCACCTTCGTGCCCTCGCCGATGTCGGCGTTCTTGGTCTCGACGTACGTGCCGACCTTGGCCTTGCGGGCCAGCCGCGTCCCCGGCCGCAGGTAGGCGTAGGGCCCGACGGACGCCTCCGGCCCGATCTCCGCCTCCACGCACACGGCGTTGACGACGGTGGCGCCCTCGCCGACCGTCGTGTCGGTCAGCGTGCAGCCCGGCCCGACCCGGGCGCCCTCGCCCAGGTGCGTCGTGCCGTGCAGCTGCGTGCCCGGGTGGATCTCGGCGTCCGGCTCGGCGGTCACGCCCACGTCGATCCAGGTGGACGCCGGGTCGATGATCGTGACCCCGGCCCGCATGTGGGCTTCGAGGACGCGGTCGTTCAGCTGCCGGCGCGCCTGCGCGAGCTGGACCCGGTCGTTCACGCCCTGGGTCTCCACCCAGTCGGGGGCCAGGTGCGCGCCGGCCCGGTGGCCGTCCGCGCGCACGATCGCCACGACGTCGGTGAGGTACTCCTCGCCGCCCGCGTTGTCGGTGGTCACCCGCTTCAGCGCGTCCGCGAGCAGGGCCCCGTCGAAGGCGTACATGCCGACGTTGATCTCGCTGATGGCCCGCTGGGCCTCGGTGGCGTCCTTGTGCTCGACGATCGCCTCGACGCCGCCGTCCGCGGCCCGGACCATCCGCCCGTACCCGGTGGCGTCCGGCATCTCGGTGGTCAGGACGGTGGCGGCGTTGCCCTCGCTCTCGTGCGTCCGGACGAGCGCCTGCAGCGTCTCGCCCCGCAGCAGCGGGTGGTCGCCGTTCGTGACGACGACGGTGCCGTTCAGCGCGCCGGTCTGCTCCAGCGCCATGCGCACCGCGTGGCCCGTCCCGCCCTGGTGGTCCTGGACGACGGGCTCGGCGTCCGGCGCGTGGACGGCGAGGTGCTCGACGACCTGCTCGCGCCGGTGCCCGACGACCACGACGAGCCGCTCGGGCTCCAGCTGCCGCGCGGCGGCGAGCACATGCCCGAGCATGCTGCGTCCGCACAGCTCGTGCAGGACCTTCGACTGACGGGACTTCATGCGGGTGCCCTCGCCCGCGGCGAGAACGATGACGGCGGCCGGTCGGCTCGCAGCGCTCACAAGGAGGCTCCTCGGCATCGCGGACGGGATCGGTCTCGGACGCGCCCACCTGCGAGTTCACGACACGGCAGGCCGGAACGCACCCGACACGGGCAGGATACCGCCCACTCGCGACCTGTCACCCCGCCGCCCGCCTCGGGGCGGCTACCTGGGACATCTCAGACAGCTCCGGCGCAAGGACTCGAACCTTGTCTAAGGGCACCAAAAACCCTTGTGCTGCCAATTACACCACGCCGGAATAAAGCGGACGGCCCGGACAAGGTCGCGCACCGACCGGCCCCAACGATACCGACACCCGCCCAGCGAAACCCACCTCATTCCCCGGCGGCGACCTCCGGGCCGCCCGCGGACCTGCGGCCATGCTGATCGATTCGTCGTGATCTGTGTAGAACGTCCGTCTTGGAGCATGACACTCCCCAGTTGCCCGACCAGGGCCACGGCGCCGGCGGGGACGCCCGCCTCCGCGAAGGCCCGTCCACCGGGGGCGTCTCGGGGTTGCCTCGCGGCGCAGGCGGGCGGCGAGGACTGTGAGGGGTTTGTGGCCTGAGGGGCAGTTTCTTGCTGAATTTACGGTTCGACTCTGGGCAACCTACGCTGGCGTAGGTTACGTTGGCGTAAGTAAGGCTCACCTAGTCGCAGGAAGTGGTGACGCATGACAACGGCTCCGACCATGGACCCCCCTCGACCGCAACCGCGGCCAGAGTTCGCGCCCGAGGCGCGCGGCACCGCGGAACGGGTGCTCATCGCCGCGTTCACGGGCGTGCCGTTCCTGGCACTGTTCGCGGCGGTCCCGCTGGCGTGGGGCCGGTTCCTCGGCTGGACGGACGTCGTCCTCACCGCGGTGTTCTACGTCCTGTCCGCGGGGGGCATCACGGTCGGGTACCACCGGTACTTCACGCACGGGTCGTTCAAGGCCAGGCGCGGCCTGAAGATCTTCATGGCGCTGGCCGGGAGCCTGGCCGTCGAGGGGCCGGTCATCACCTGGGTCGCCGACCACCGGCGGCACCACAAGCACTCCGACAAGGAGTTCGACCCGCACTCGCCGTGGCGGTTCGGGGACGACTGGAAGGCGCTGGCGAAGGGCCTGGCCTGGGCGCACTACGGCTGGCTGTTCGACGCCAACCGGACGTCCAAGAAGCGGTTCGCGAAGGACCTGCTGAACGACCGGGACATCCGGCGCATCCACCTCGCGTTCCCCGGGCTGGTCGCGGTGTCGTTCCTGCTGCCGGCGGTGCTCGGCGGGCTGATCACGATGTCCTGGACGGGCTTCCTGACCGCGCTGTTCTGGGCCGGGCTGGTCCGGATCACGCTGGTGCACCATGTGACGTGGTCGATCAACTCGATCTGCCACACGTTCGGCACCGAGGACTTCGAGGTCCGCGACAAGTCCCGCAACGTGTGGTGGCTGGCGATCCCGTCGCTGGGCGAATCGTGGCACAACCTGCACCATTCGGACCCGACGTGCGCGCGGCACGGCGTGCTGAAGGGGCAGGTCGACATCAGCGCGCGGATCATCCAGGCGTTCGAGAAGGCGGGCTGGGCGCACGACGTCCGGTGGCCGAACAGCGACAGGCTGGCGGCGAAACGCACGAAGCAGGCGGTTTGACCGCCACAATTGATCCCGTGACAGATCCCGCTCCCAGGTCCCGCAGAAAGCGGATGACGGGCAAGGAACGCCGCGAGCAGCTGCTCGACATCGGCCGGTCGCTGTTCGCCGACCGCGGCCTGGACGGCACCTCGGTGGAGGAGATCGCCTCCGCGGCCGGCGTGTCGAAGCCCGTGGTGTACGAGCACTTCGGCGGCAAGGAGGGGCTCTACGCGGTCGTCGTCGACCGCGAGTTCGAGCGGCTCCTGCGGCTGGTCACGGACGCGCTGAACTCGGCCATCCACTACCGCGGGAAGCTGGAGAAGGCGGCGCTGGCGCTGCTGGAGTACATCGAGAGCCATCCGGACGGGTTCCGGATCCTCGTCCGCGACTCGCACGGCGGCACGGGCACCGGCAGCTACGCCAGCCTGCTGAGCGAGATAGCGGGCGAGGTGGAGTACGTCCTCGCGCAGGAGTTCGACCGGCACGACTACGACGACAAGTTCGCGCCCATGTACGCGCAGATGCTGGTCGGCATGGTCGCGATGACGGGCCAGTGGTGGCTGGACGTCCGCAAGCCGCGCCGGGAGGAGGTCGCCGCGCACGTGGTGAACCTCGCCTGGAACGGCCTGGCGGCGCTGGAGCCGAAGCCGTCGCTGGACCCGCGCCGGCGGCGCAAGGAGCTGGAGCGCCGGGAGCGGGCCGCCGAGAAGGCCGCGGCGAAGGCCGAGAAGGCCGAGGAGAAGGCGGCGGCGAGGGCGGAGAAGGAGCGGCGCCGGGCGCGCCGGGAGCTGGACGGCATCGCCGACCCCTCGACGTGAGACGGCCGGTGGCCGCCGGAGTTCGTCCGGGCGGCCACCGGCCAGGGGTCGCCGGGCTCGGGTCGCGAGTCCGGGAGCTACGGACGCCGCCCTTCCGTCCGAGTCGAGCACCGCAGGGGAACGAGTCGCTTCCCTCGGCGGCGGGGCGGCATCCCGTCTAGGTGGTGTTCCGGGTGGCGATCACGAAGATCCTCCGGAACGGGAACACGGTGCCGTAGGGGGCCGCGGGATAGGCGCGGCGGAGCCGTGCCGCGTAGTCGGCGAGGAACTCGGCGGCCTCGCCGGGGTCGAGCGCGGCGAGGACGGGCCGCAGCGCGCTGCCCTTGACCCATTCGAGGACGGGGTCGTCGCCGTGCAGCACCTGCGCGTAGGTGGTCTCCCAGGCGTCGACGGAGCAGCCGTGGCGGGTGAGGAGGTCGAGGTACCCGGCGGGGTCGAGGACGGGCGCGTCGTGCTGGAGGTGCCCGAGCTTGGCGCGCCACCGGTCGGAGCGGCCGAGTTCGCGCAGCAGCACGTGGCTGGGCGCGTCGAAGTTGCCGGGGACCTGGAAGGCGAGGCGCCCGCCGGGGGCGAGGGCGTCGGCCCACCGGGGCAGCAGGTCGGGGTGCTCGGGAACCCAGTGCAGGGCGGCGTTGGAGACGATCAGGTCGACGGGCCGCTCGGGGCGCCAGGCGGCGAGGTCGGCGACGCGGAAGGCGAGCCTGCCGGGGATCTCGTGCGCGCGGGCGGCGGCGATCATGTCGGGCGAGCTGTCGAGGGCGTCGATGCGGGCGCCGGGCCAGCGGGCGGCGAGGGTGGCGGTGAGCTCGCCGCTGCCGCAGCCGAGGTCGGTGACGCGGGCGGGCGCGGCGCCGCCGAGGCGGGCGACGAGCTCGGCGAACGGCCGGGCGCGCTCGTCGCCGAAGATCCCGTACTGGACGGGATCCCACACGGCAGCGGTTTCTCTCGACATCAAGACAGAGCATGCCCGCCCCATATCTTGATGTCAAGAGTCCTTCCGGCGTGTCGCGGACGGCCGGGCCGCCGGGCCTAGGACGAGCGGCCGACGGCACGCGGCGGCCCGGCGTTCCTAGGCTCTCGGCCAGGACTTCGAGCGCATGGGCCCTGGTCCTCGGCCCCGGCGGCCCGGTCGGGACGGCGGGGCTGCTCGGCCTCGCGGCCGCGCTGCGCGAGGCGGGCACCGATCCGGCGCGCGCGGACCTGATCGTCGGGACGTCCGCCGAGCCGGTGGTGTGGGACGCGGCGGCCGGCGACCCGCTGCCGGGGTGATCGGGTCCGGGTGATCGGATTCCGGGGAATCAGGGAGTGTGTCTCGATATCGAGACAGGTAGTGTGGCGGGATGCGCGATGAGGTCGACGAGCTGGTCGAGGCGTGGCGGGCCGAGCGCCCGGACCTGGACGTGCGGCCGCTGCAGGTCCTCAGCCGCGTGTCCCGGCTGGCCCGGCACCTCGACCGGGCCCGGCGGGCGGTGTTCGTCGCGCACGATCTGGAGTCGTGGGAGTTCGACGTCCTCACCGCGCTGCGCCGGGCGGGCGCGCCCTACCAGCTGAGCCCGGGGCGGCTGCTGCGCGCGACGCTGGTGACGTCCGGCACCATGACGAACCGCATCGACCGGCTGGCGGCGGCGGGGCTGGTCGAGCGGCACCCCGACCCGCAGGACAAGCGCGGCGTGCAGGTCCGCCTCACCGAGGCGGGCCTGACGCGCGTCGACGCGGCGTTCGCCGATCTGCTGGACCGGGAGCAGGCGATCCTGGAGGGTCTCAGCCCCGAGCAGCGGGACGTGCTGGCCGGCCTGCTCCGCACCCTGCTGGTCCCCTTCGACCGAGACTAGGCCGAGGGTCAGGGCAGCCCGGAAGGTCAGGACAGCGCGGCCTCCAGCGCGGCGGCCAGGCCGCAGAGCCGCTCCTCACCGCCCGCGGGCCCGATGAGCTGGACGGACGCGGGCAGGTGCGACCCCGGCAGCGGGACGGGCAGCGCGAACGCGGGCAGCCCGGCGACGTTGACCTGGCCGGTCAGCGTGGTCAGCTCCAGGTCGGACTCGTCGGCCTCGCCGGGTTCGGGGGCGACGCAGGTCAGCACGGGCAGCGCGATCGCGGCGTGCCGGGCGAGGATCGCGTCCAGCTCGGCCCGCAGCTCCTTGCGGGCGCCGAGGGCCCAGTCGAGCAGCCCGGCCTCCGCCACGTCCCCCATCTGCTGGATGCGGCGGTAGATGCGGCCGCTCAGCTTCGACGGGTCGTCGAGCAGGCGGCCGTTGTGCCGCCAGCCCTCCGCGCTGACGATCACGCCGTTGACGGTGGCGGCCTCCTCGTAGTGGGCGGACGTGACGTCGGTGACGGGGCCGAGGCGGCGGAGCGCGTCGTCCACGGCGGCGTCGATCGCGGGGTCCACGCCGGGGACGCGCAGCCGCGCGACCGGCAGGGACGCGTCGTACGGGACGGGCGTGAACCCGGGCTCGATGAGGCCCATGCCGAGGACGACGGCGGCGACGTCGCGTCCCATCGGGCCGACGACGTCGAGGGTCTCCGACAGCGGGTGCACTCCTTCGAGGGACACCCGCCCGTGCGTGGTCTTCAGCCCGGCGATGCCGCAGCAGGCGGCGGGGATGCGGATCGACCCGGAGGTGTCGGTGCCGAACGCGACGTCGGCCTCGCCGGTGGCGACGGCGACGGCGGAGCCGCTGGACGAGCCGCCCGGCACCCGGGACGGGTCGAGCGGGTTCACCGGCATGCCGGACCACGGGTTGACGCCGTCGGCGGCCATGCACAGCTCGTTCAGGTTGGCCTTGCCGGCGATGCGGGCGCCCTGGGCGCGGGCGGAGGCGACGACGGGCGCGTCCGCGGCTGCGGGCTCGGCGCGCTCGGCGATGGCCTGGCAGCCCGCCGTGGTGGGCAGGCCGGCCACGTCGATGGCGTCCTTGACGGCGAGCCGGGGGCCGTCGCCCGGCGCGTCCGTCTTGATGATCCAAGTCGTCATTGAGGGATGATGCCCGGTCCGGGGCGGTGCGCGCACCGCGGCCGTCCTGCTAGTCGAGATCCTCGGCGAGCATGAGCCACTCCTCCTCGACCCGGGCGGCCTCGGCCTGGATCTCGCGGAGCCGGCCGTCCAGCTCCTGGAGCTTGGCGTAGTCGGTGGCGTGCGCGGCGAGCTGCTCGTGGAGCTCGCCCTCCTGTGCGGCGAGCTTCTCCAGGCGGCGTTCGAGCCGGTCGAGCTCCTTGCGGGCCTTCCAGTCCTGCCCGCCCTTGGGCTTGGGCGGCGCCGGCCCGTCGGCGGCGGGGGCGGCGCCCGTCTTCGGGGCGGCGCCCGGCTTGGGGGCCGTCCCGGCGGCGCGGCGTTCGAGGTACTCGTCGACGCCGCCGGGCAGCATCGACACGCGGCCGTCGCCGAGCAGCGCGACGACGTGGTCGGTGATGCGCTCCAGGAAGTACCGGTCGTGGCTGACGACGACGAGGGTGCCCGGCCAGCCGTCGAGGAGGTCCTCGACCTCGGTGAGGGTCTCGATGTCGAGGTCGTTGGTGGGCTCGTCCAGCAGCAGGACGTTGGGTTCGCCCATCAGCAGCCGGAGCAGCTGGAGGCGGCGGCGCTCGCCGCCCGACAGGTCGCCGACCGGGGTCCACTGCCGGTCGCCGGAGAAGCCGAGCCGTTCCAGGAGCTGGCTCGCCGTCCAGTCGCGCTTGCCGACGGTGATGCGGCGCCGGATCTCCTCGACCGACTCCAGGACGCGCCGGGCCGGGTCGAGCTCCTCCAGGTTCTGCGACAGGTGCGCGAGCTGGACGGTCTTGCCCCGCACCACCTCGCCCGACACCGGCCGGACGGCCCCGTCGAGGAGGCGCAGCAGGGTGCTCTTGCCGCTGCCGTTGACGCCGACGAGGCCGACCCGGTCGCCGGGGCCGAGCCGCCAGGTCATCCGGGTGAACAGCTCCCGGCCGCCGACCTCGACGGTGGCGTCCTCGATGTCGTAGACGGTCTTGCCGAGCCGCGCGGTCGCGAACCGGGTCAGCTCGACGGAGTCGCGCAGCGGCGGCTCGTCGGCGATGAGGGCCTGCGCGGCGTCGACCCGGAACTTGGGCTTGGACGTGCGGGCCTGCGGGCCGCGGCGCAGCCACGCCAGCTCCTTGCGGAGCAGGTTCTGCCGCTTGGCCTCGGTGGCGGCGGCGATCCGGGAGCGCTCGGCCTTGGCGAGGACGTAGGCGGAGTAGCCGCCCTCGTAGCGCTCGACGCGGCCGTCGACGACCTCCCACGTCCGGTCGGTGACCTCGTCGAGGAACCAGCGGTCGTGGGTGACGACGAGCAGCGCGACCTTGCGCGCCTTGAGGTGCCGGGCGAGCCAGTCGATCGCCTCGATGTCGAGGTGGTTGGTCGGCTCGTCCAGGATCAGCAGGTCGGACTCGGGGACGAGGAGCCGGGCCAGCGCGACGCGGCGGCGCTCGCCGCCGGACATGCCGTCGAGCGGGGCGTCCAGGTCGAGGTCGGCGAGCAGCCCGGCGAGGACGTCGCGGGCGCGGACGTCGCCCGCCCACTCGTGCTCGGCGCGGTCGCCCAGCACCACGGACCGGACGGTGGCGCCCTCGGGGAACGCGTCCCGCTGGGTCAGGTAGCCGAGCCGCAGGCCGCGCGCGTGGGTGACGCGCCCGGCGTCGGGTTCGGTCTCGCGGGCGAGGACGGCCACGAGGGTGCTCTTGCCGCCGCCGTTGCGGCCGACGACGCCGACGCGGTCGCCCTCGTCCAGGCCGAGGGACACGGCGTCGAGCAGCGGCTGGGGCCCGTAGGCCTTGGCGACGTTCTCAAGGTTGATCAGATTCACGGCACCGTCAACCCTATTGCCCCCGCCGTACCGCTCGGACGGTCAGGCGCCCGGCGGCTGCCCGGGCGGCGGCTGCTGCCCCTGCGGGTCGGGGGGCGGTGGCGAGTATCCCTGCTGCTGCCCGTACCCGGGCTGCGCGTATCCCTGCTGCCCGTACGGCTGTTGCCCGTACGGCTGCTGGCCGGGTCCGGGCGGGCCGTACCCCGGCGGGACGTATCCGGGAGGGGCGCCGGCGCCGCGGGACCTGCGGCTCGCGGCCACGATGACGAGCACGACCCCGACGATCAGCAGAACGAAGACGAACAGCAGCACGATGAGGGACAAGAAGCCCAAACCTCCTCCAATACGCGCCACCGTCGTCGCCCTTTTCCCGGCTGCCGCGCTCTCAGCGGACGGCCGGGGGCACGGACCGGTCCCCGGCATGCCCCTGCACAGTAGCGTTCGGCATCACCGCGCCCGGGGCGTTGTGGCGTATGTCACGGTCGCGCCGCACGGCCAGCACGACGAGCGCCACCATCATGGCGAGCGCGACCAGACCGAGCAGCCCGGACAGAATCGTCATCGCTCCACCTCGCCGGAGGGATCGGTGCGGGAGTGAATCGCTGTCACGGAGAGTAGGACGTCCGTCGCCCGCGGGTGGTTCGCTTGTGTGCCGAGCGCACCTAATTGGCGCCCTGACAACGCGTCGGCACGTCAGATCACGGTCGCGCCCGGTACCGGGCCGGACGCCCGGACGACCTGCGCGGCGACGCCCGCGCCGTCCAGCGCGCCCGCGAGGTCGGCGGCGTCCTCGTCGGTCTCGGCGAGGAACGCGCAGGTCGGGCCGGACCCGGAGACCAGCGCGCCGATCGCGCCGAGGTCGCGGCCGGCGTCGACGGTGCGGCGCAGCGACGGGCGCAGCGACAGCGCGGCGGGCTGCAGGTCGTTGGTCAGCGCGGCGCCGAGGGCCTTGGCGTCGCCGGTGGCGAGCGCGGTCATCAGCGCCTCCGACACCTCCGGCCGCGCCGGCGGCCGGCCCTCCTCCAGGCGGAGCCGGTCGCACTCGCCGTAGACGGCGGGCGTGGACAGGCCGCCGTCGGCGGTGGCGAACACCCAGTGGAACACGCCGCGGGTGAGGGCGGGGGTGAGCTGCTCGCCGCGCCCGGTGCCGACCGCGGTGCCGCCGAGGACGGCGAACGGCACGTCGCTGCCGAGGTCCGCGCCGATCTCCATCAGGTCGTCGCGGGACAGGGCGGGCCGCTCCCGGTCGTCCCAGAGCCGGGCGCAGGCGACCAGCGCGGCGGCGGCGTCGGCGCTGCCGCCCGCCATCCCGCCCGCGACGGGGATCGCCTTGCGGATCCGCAGCGCGACCCGGGGTTCGGTGCCGAGCCTGGCCGCGACGGCGCGGGCGGCCTTCGCGGCGAGGTTGTCGTCGTCGGTCGGGACGCCGCCGATCTCGACCCGCGAGTACGGCGCGGCCTCGACCCGGACCTCCAGCCGCTCCGCGGGCCGCGCCGTCACCTCGTCGAACAGGGACACGGCGTGGAACACGTTGACGAGGTCGTGGTACCCGTCCTCGCGAAGCGGCCCCACGCCGAGCTGGAGGTTGACCTTGGCGGGCACGCGTACCGTCACTGCGCTCACTTGCGAAACCCTACGGGACCTCTAGCCCCCGCTGATGACGGGGAGGTTGCGGGGATTGAAGTAGGGCGCCGTCGCCAGCTCCCTGAGCGCGGACATCGCGTGCGCGTCCCCGGTGACCGCGTAGGCGCGGCGCGTGTCGCGGGCGTCCTGCGCCTCCTCGTTGGAGTTGAAGTACACGACGGCCTTGACCTGCGGGTCCTGCAGGGTCTTGGCGGCCTCCCGGAGCCACTCGGCGCGGCGCGTGCCGTAGGACTTCGGCACCCCGAACTCGGCGACCATGATGGGCTTCTGCCGCTTGCGGGCCCACTCCAGGAACATCTTCATGACCTCGGACAGGTCGCGGTAGTCGTAGCCGCCGGTCGCGTCGGCGTCGGCGCAGATCCAGTCGACCTGGTCGTCGCCCGGATAGTAGCCGCCGGCGCCCCCGCCGAACCCGCGCGCGGTGGGGCACCAGACCCAGGCGACGTTGTCGACCTTCTCCCGCTTGAAGATCTCCCGCAGGTGCTTCCAGGCGGCGATGAAGTCCGCCGGGGAGTGGACGCGCTTGTTCAGCGACCCCTTGTCCATGTCGCGGGACCAGCGCAGGAACACCGGCTTGCCGAGCGCCTTGACGGCGCGGGCGCGGCGCGCGATCAGGTCGTCGTGCTCGCCTTTGACGATCTCCCGGGTGTCGGCGCCGCCCCAGGTGAGCAGGAGGTACCGGTTGCCGTCCGCGACGGACTTCTCCAGGTCGCCGGGGAAGTCGCTCTTCCAGCCCCGGTAGCTCTGCACGATGTCGAGCTGCCGGCCGAGCCGCTGCTCGAAGCCCGCGACGGGCGCCATGCCCGGCTTCCCGGCGTCCTTGGCCGACGGCGACCCCGACGGCGTCTCGGAAGGCGTCCCGGACGCGGACGGCTTCGGCCCGGACGTCGCCAGCCCGGTGCCCTCCGGCGGCACCCACGCGCCGAAGTAGGCGCCCTCCTGCGGCGGGACGGGCGCGACGCCGGCCCGCGCCGTCGTCGTGATCTTCGGTACCGCGTCCGCGCCGTCCCCGCAGCCGGCCGCCACCGTCGCGACCACGACCGCGGTCGCGAGCAGCGCCGTCCCGACGAGGGGCAGTCTCGACCCCCCGAAGGGCACTCTGGTCCGCGCCGTCCGCGAACGCGCCTTCACATCGACCTCCGGCTCGTGCTGGTGTTGTGCCGCCCCGTGCGGGGACCGCCCCCGAGGGAGATGCCCGCCTCTAGGGGGCTGGGGACCGATCTCCCCGGCGGAAAGGACCATACTCGGCAATCCGGGCGAAGGCGGCCACGTCCAGAGCTTCGCCCCGTGACCTGGGGTCCACGCCCGCGGCGCGCAGCGCCTCCTCGGCGGCGGCGGCCGAGCCCGCCCACCCGGCGAGGGCCGCGCGCAGTGTCTTGCGGCGCTGCGCGAACGCCGCGTCGACCACGGCGAACACCTCCTCGCGGGACGCCGCGGTCGGCGGCGGGTCGCGGCGGGTGAACGCGACGAGCCCGGAGTCGACGTTCGGCGCGGGCCAGAACACCGCCCGCCCCACCGCCCCGGCGCGGCGCGCCTGCCCGTACCAGGCGAGCTTCACCGACGGGACGCCGTAGATCTTGCCGCCGGGCGCCGCGACCATCCGGTCGGCGACCTCGGCCTGCACCATGACCAGCGCGGACCGCAGCGACGGCAGCGACGCCAGCAGGTTCAGCACGACCGGGACGGCGACGTTGTAGGGCAGGTTCGCGACGAGCGCCGTCGGCGCCGGCCCCGGCACCTCTGTGATCTTCATCGCGTCGGCCCGCACGACCTCCAGCCGCTCCGCGAGGCCCGGCTCGCGCGCCGCGACCGTGGCGGGCAGCTCCGCGGCGAGCACCGGGTCGATCTCCACCGCGACCACGCGCCGCGCCGCCGGCAGCAGCGCGAGCGTGAGCGACCCCAGCCCCGGCCCGACCTCGACGACGACGTCGTCGGCGGACAGCCCCGCGGCCCGGACGATGCGCCGGACCGTGTTGGCGTCGATGACGAAGTTCTGCCCGAGCGTCTTCGTCGGCCTGATGCCGAGCCGCGCCGCCAGCTCCCGCACGTCCGCCGGCCCGAGCAGCCCCCGTGTCTCCCCCATCCGCCGATTGTTTCAGCTCAGGAGAACAGGAACTTGCCGCAGTTGGGCCATTGGCCCTGCCAGCGGCCGTTCACCTTGTTGTAGAGCATCTGCGCGCGGTAGGTCTGCTCGCCCGCGCTGGCGTCCGACGGCTTGCCCGACCCGCCGACGGACGTCCAGGTCTGCATGGAGAACTGGTAGAGGCCGTAGTACCCGGCCGGGTTCACCGCCTTGGGGTTGCCGCCCGACTCGCACTTGGCGAGCCCCGCCCAGTTCAGCCGCGCCGCCGACCCGGTGCCGGCCGACTTCGGGCCGACCGCGAGGATCCGCGTGACCGGCTCCCGCTTCACCTTCTGCGCGAGGACCTTCGGCACCTTCTTGCCCTTGCGCCGGACGTACGCCCACTTCACGATCTTGATGCCGTCCTTGCCCTCGCGCAGCACCTTCTCGCTCCACGGCGGCACCGACGAGCTGTTCTTGCGGATCGTCTTGGCCGGCGTCCGGACGACCTTGAGCTTCGGCGCCGACAGCAGCCGCATGATCGTGATCTTCTCGCCGGGCGGCTGGTCGGCGGCGGGCTTGACCAGGTCGTGCGGGCCGAGCGCGATCTTCGCCTGCTCCAGCACCTGCTGGACGGTGGTGCCGGTCGTCATCGTCTCGGTCGGCTTGCCGTCGACCAGCACGACGATCTTGCGCGGCGCGGGCGCGTCGGCCTTCGGCGCGTCCGCGACCGGGGCGGTGCCTTTCGGCGCGGCCGTCTCGCCGCCGCCGCACGCCGAGGCCAGCAGCGCCGCCGCCACGACGACGGAGGCGGCGGGGAGCAGGGGCGTACGGCGCGGGGTGGCGCGCAGCACTGTGTTCCGAAGCGCTGTGTTCCGAAGCACGGGGGGTTTCCTCCAGGGGGGCCGGGCTCGGGGGCGCCCGCTCGATGGCCAGAGATTAGAGGCACGCGGACGTTCTCCGCCACCTCATCGCCCTCACACGCCACATCCGCGGGCTACATCCCCTCTTGGAGGCGGTGCCGCAAGAATCCGTTCCCATCCCACTGAAATCGCCGATCATGGTCTGGCGGCGATATGCGGTCTATGGCGCATTGACACTGATCGTCGGCTTCGCGCTCTTCTGGCCGTCCATGATGGTGTGGACGTACGCGACCGGTGAGAAGGCCACCGCGACGGTCACCGCCTGCGAGAACCGTACGAGCACGAAGTCCACCGCAGGAGGCAGGCACTGCGAGGGCACATGGCGCACGGAGAGCGGCGCCGACGGCAAGGGCTCCATCTACGGGCTCGACACCGACACCCCCGACGGCGCCCGCGTGCCCTCCACATCGGTCCGCTGACGCTCATCGTCGCGCGCACCGGGCCCGCCGAAGGGCGCGGGCCCGGCGTGCTGGAGGTCAGCAGCACCGCCTCGGCGACTGAGACCCGCCGGCCCCGGGGTCACCCGGGGCCGAAGACCCGCTCCCCGTTCGCGGCGATCGCCGCGCACAGCTCCGCCACGTCCACGCCCTTGACCTCGGCCATCGCCCGGACGGTGTGCGGGATCAGGTACGAGGCGTTCGGCTTGCCCCGGTGCGGGATCGGGGTGAGGAACGGCGCGTCGGTCTCCACGAGCAGCAGGTCGAGCGGCGCCGCCCGCAGCGCCTCGCGCAGCGGCTCGGCGTTCTTGAACGTGACGTTCCCGGCGAAGCTCATCACGTAGCCGCGCTCGGCGCAGACCTCCGCCATCGCCGCGTCGCCGGAGAAGCAGTGGAACACCACCCTCTCCGGCGCGCCCTCCTCCTCCAGGATCGCGAGGACGTCGTCGTGCGCGTCCCGGTCGTGGATGACCAGCGCCTTCCCGGTCCGCTTCGCGATCTCGACATGGCCGCGGAACGACCGGTGCTGGTCGTCCTTCGGCGCCCAGTCGCGGTAGTAGTCCAGGCCGGTCTCGCCGATCGCGCGGACCTTCGGGTGCGCGGCCAGCCGCGCGATGTCCTCCAGGACGGCGTCGGAGATCCCCGTCGTCTCGTTCGGGTGCATCGCGACCGCCGCGTACACGTCGTCGAACTCGGCCGCGGTGTCCACCGCGAACCGGGACGACGGCAGGTCGCAGCCGATCGTGACGATGCGCGTGACGCCCGCGGCCCTCGCCGACTTCAGCTGCTCGTCCACCGGCGTCTGGACGACGTCGAGATGGCAGTGGCTGTCGAAGACGTCCACGGGCAGGCGCTCGGGCAGCGGCGGGTAGGACCGGGCGGCCTGCCCGTCCCCGTCTCGGGTCACGTGTTCTCCAGCCTGGCGAGTTCCTCGTCCACGACGGACGCGTCCAGCTTCTTGAACAGCGGCGTCGGCTTGGCCAGCGGCACGCCCGGCTTGATCGGGACGGACTCCCAGCGCGCCTCGGTCGCGTAGTCGCCGGTGAGGACGCGGTAGTCGGGGCCGCCCTCCTCCGACACCGTCTCCAGCCGCGGCATCCCGCTCCACACGCCCTCGCCGCCGAGCATCTCGTAGACCTTCTGCGAGGAGTTCGGCAGGAACGGCGTCAGCAGCGTCTTGGCGTCGTCCACCACCTGGAGCGCGGTGTGCAGGATCGACTTGACCCGCTCGGGGTCGTCCTTCAGCTTCCAGGGCGCCTGGTCCGACAGGTACTTGTTGGCGTCGCGGACGACGTCGAGCGCCTCGGTGATCGAGCTCTTGAACCGGGACCGGCCGAGCTCGGCGCCGACCGCCCCGAACGCGGTGCGGCTGCGCTCCAGCAGCGCCCGGTCGGCGTCGGTGAGGTCGCCCGCGTCCGGGATCGCGCCGAAGTTCTTCGCCGCCATGTTCACCGACCGGTTGACGAGGTTGCCCCACGCGGCGACCAGCTCGTCGTTGTTGCGGCGGACGAACTCGGCCCAGGTGAAGTCGGTGTCCTGGTTCTCGGGCCCCGCGACCGCGACGTAGTAGCGCAGCGCGTCGACGTCGTAGCGCTCCAGGAAGTCCTTCACGTAGATGACGACGTTGCGGGACGAGGAGAACTTCTTGCCCTCCATCGTCAGGAACTCCGACGACACGACCTCGGTCGGGACGTTCAGCGCGCCGAGCGAGCCGGGCGTGCCGCCCTTGTCGCCCCGGCCGCTGTAGCCGAGCAGCATCGCCGGCCAGATCTCGGCGTGGAAGACGATGTTGTCCTTGCCCATGAAGTAGTAGGACAGGGCCTCCGGGTCCTGCCACCAGGCGCGCCACGCCTCCGGGTCGCCGGACCGCCGCGCCCACTCCACCGACGCGGAGAAGTAGCCGACGACCGCGTCGAACCACACGTAGAGCTTCTTCGCCGGGTTGTCGCGCCAGCCGTCCAGCGGGATCGGCACGCCCCAGTCGAGGTCGCGGCTGATCGCGCGCGGCTGCATGTCGTCCAGCAGGTTCAGCGCGAACTTCAGCACGTTCGGCCGCCACTGCCCCTGCTTGCCGCGCAGGTACTGGCCGAGGACCTCGGTGAACGCGGGCAAGTCGAGCATGAAGTGCTCGGTCTCCACGAACTTCGGCGTCTCGCCGTTGATCCGCGACACCGGGTTGATCAGGTCGATCGGGTCGAGCTGGTTGCCGCAGTTGTCGCACTGGTCGCCGCGCGCGCCGTCGTACCCGCAGATCGGGCAGGTGCCCTCGATGTAGCGGTCCGGGAGGGTGCGGCCGGTGGACGGCGAGATCGCGCCCATCGTCTTGGTCGGGAAGATGTAGCCGTTGTCGTACAGGCCCTTGAAGACCTCCTGGACGACCGCGTAGTGGTTCAGCGTCGTCGTCCGGGTGAACAGGTCGTAGGTCATGCCGAGGCCGTGCAGGTCCTCGGCGATCACGGAGCTGTACCGGTCGGCCAGCTCGCGGGCGGTCACGCCCTCCTTGTCGGCCTGGACCTGGATCGGCGTGCCGTGCTCGTCGGTGCCGCTGACCATCAGGACCTTGTTGCCCGCCATCCGCTGGTAGCGGCTGAACATGTCGGCGGGCAGCGCGAATCCGGAGACGTGCCCGATGTGACGGGGCCCGTTGGCGTACGGCCAGGCGGGCGCGGTCAAGATGTGACGGCTTGACGAGGACATGCAATCAAGGGTAGTCGCGTCACGGCGGCCCCGGCACGCGAGTAACCTGGTCCGGGTTCCGGGGCAGGTTGATCAGCGGAGGCGGGGGACCCCAGGCATGGCCCAGACCACGTCCGAGGAGACCGTCGGCCGGTCCCGGAGCGACCCCGCACCGGATGCGCCGGACGCGCCGTCCCGCGGCCCCGCCGCGCGGCTGCTCGCCCGGCTGCGCCGCACCCGGCGGGTGGTGTGGCTGTCCCTGCTGGTCTCGGCGTCCGCGGTGCTCGCCCAGTGGGTCACCATGACGCCGCCGCTGTACTTCGACCCGTACTACGTGTGGCTCGCCGCCCGCGACTGGCCCGACATCCCGCTCACCCAGTGGCCGTTCGACGAGGTCCCCCACCAGGTCACCCGGATCGGCCTGGTGCTGCCGGCGCGGCTCGTCCAGGAGGTCCTCGGCCCGGGGCAGGCCGCCTACTTCACGATCGCCGCGCTCGGCGGGATCGCGTTCTTCACCGGGACGTACCTGGTCGTCCGGTCCCTGTTCGGGGACGTGGCGGGCGTCGCGTCGGCGCTGGTCCTGCTGGTCCACCCGTTCTTCACGATGACGAACCCGTTCGGCCACGAGATCACCTGGTCGACCGGGGTGATGCTGCCGGACATGCCGGGCGCCGGGCTGTTCGCGATCGGGATGGCGGGCCTCGTCGTCGCGAGCCGCCGCACCGGGCGGGCGCAGACCCGGATGCTGCTCGCCGCCGGGGTGCTGCTCGGCACCTCGTTCCTCGTCCGCGAGTTCCTCGCGTTCCTGTTCCTCGCGATCCCCGCCTACCTGGCGCTGCTGCGCATCCCGTGGCGGCGCAACATCACGGTCGGCGCGCCGATGCTCGCGATCCTGCTGCTCAACTTCGCGCACAACCAGCTCGTGTGGGGCAGCCCGCTCGCCGGGCTGATGTCGGCGGCCGAGCACGGCGGCCAGTCCCGCGACTACGTGACCCGCGAGCTCGCCGCCCGCTCGTTCCTGCGCGCGATGCACGACTGGAACCCGCTCGGCCTCGTCTTCACCGCCGCGCTCGCCCTGACGATCGTCGGCTGGGCCGTCACCCGCGACCGGCGCCTCGCGCTCGTCCTGGTGTGGTTCCTGACGCTGGCGATCCCGCTGACGCTGTGCGCCGGCGTCCTCGACCCCGACGACATCAAGCTGCGGGCGTGGCTCCAGCGGTACTGGTTCGCGGTGCTGCCCGCGCTGCTCGCCGGCGGGTTCGGGTCGCTGGTCCTGATGTTCCGGATGCTGCCCCGGCGGTGGGTCTCCCGGCTGCGGCTGACGACGGTGGTCGTGCCGGTCCTCGCGGTCGCGCTGGGCGGGACGTACGCGGTCGCCGCCGTCCGCGCCGTCCCCGACCTGCCGCGCGACAGGGCGTGGAGCGAGCTGCGCGGCTACCTCGCCGGCCACCGCGACATCACGCTGATCTGCGCCGACCGGCGGCTCGCGCAGACCCTGACCTTCTACACCCGCGACATGTGGGGCGACCCGGTCTGGCGCGGCGAGATCCGCGACTTCCCGCACTACATGCCGGTGCCGCGCAACGCGATGGAGGGCCCGATGCTCTACACGCGCTGGCGCGGCATGGAGTCGCAGATCGGCGGCGGCTGGCGCCCCGACCCCGCCCAGGGCTGGACGCTGATGTGGCGCTCCTCCGACGGCGTCCTGCAGCTGTGGGACCCCCCGGCGCGGGCTCCTTCCCCGTAAGGGGTCAGCGGGTCCAGGCGACCCAGTCGCCCTGGACGGTGCGGCGGCTGTCGGCGACGTGCCAGCCGGGCGGGGCGCCCTTCGGCCAGGACGCGGTGGCGGGGACGTCCTTCGGCCACGCCAGCACGACCATGTCGACGTTCTGCGGCGGGGCGACGTCGCGGGCGTTGAAGACGATGCCGTCGCTCCACCACGCCCAGTAGAACTGCGACAGCCGGATCGTCCACGGGACGTTCCAGTCGACGGCGACGGACCGCTGCGCGCGCAGGTCGACGCGGTCGCGCAGGTCGGTGTGCGCGGTCTCGGCGCGCACCAGCGGCTGCGCGATGCGGTCGGTGGCGGTGGCGCACATGGCGACCGCGACGACGGCGAGCAGCGCCGCGAGCAGCGGCGGGCCGTGCCGGCGCAGCCGCACGGCCGCCACCGACAGCGCAAGCAGGACGAGGCCCGCCGCGGTGGCGTGCCAGAGCCGGAACGACGTCCAGTCCCAGGTGAGCAGGGACGTCTCCGGGAAGTCGTAGGACGTGAAGGTGTACTGGCTGAGCAGGTCGCCCGCGTACCACTGGACGACGCACGCCGCGGCTACGGCCAGCGCTGCCGCCGCCGAGGCGGCCCCCAGCAGAGCCTTGGCCGGGGCCCGCAGCAGCACGGCGACCCCGGCCACGAACAGCACCGGGGTGATGGACGCCAGGTAGCGGCCGTAGACGTAGTTGCCGATGCGGTACTCGACGGGCAGCGCCGCCGACGTCGCGACCGCGATGCCCGCCACGATCCCGAGGACGGCGAGGGCCAGCGCGCGCGTCCGGCCGGGCGAGCCCGGCAGCGCGAGCGGCGGCCGGGCCACGGCGTACACCGCCGCGATCAGGCCCATCGCGGCGATGCCGCCGGTCGCGACGGCCTGGTACCAGACCTGGCCGGTGCCGAGCGACAGCATCCAGCCCCAGCCGTCGGCGGTGGTGAGCCGCCGCACCACGTTGCCGCCGAGGTCGTTGTCGCCGTAGGGGTACATGTGCGGCAGCAGCGAGCGGTTCAGCAGCATCCCGGCGCCCGTCGCGGCGGCGAGGACGAGCCCGGCGGCGGACGCGTTCCGCCACGACCGCCACCGGAACACCGGCGCGGCCAGGATCAGCGCCGCGTGCACGGCCAGCAGGATCGCGCCGCGCGTGTGGCACGTGACGGCGTAGGCGACGATGAGGGACGCGCCCGCCCCGTACAGCAGGGGGCGGCGCGAGGCGGAGTCGCCGAGCCGCCGCGGGGGCGCGGCCAGCCAGGCGTGGGCGAGCAGCAGCCAGCCGGCGAAGAGCACCGGCAGGATCGCGTCCGTGAGGACGAACTCGGAGTAGAACAGCACGCACGGCAGCAGCGCGGTGACGTGCGCGAACACGTAGGACCAGCGGGGCCGCACCTGGAGGCGGCGCAGCAGCAGGTAGGCCAGCGGCAGCATCAGCGCGCTGAGCAGCGCGTTGATGACGAGGGCGGTCCGGTAGACGCCGACCGGGCCGGTGCCGAGCCAGATCGCGGGGGTCAGCAGCAGCGGGTAGCCGCCGCGGTAGACCGTCCCGAACGACATGTCGGCGCCGGGGCCGCCGGTGAGGACGCGGGCGGCGAACAGGTAGCCGGACTCGTCCGGCGTCGCGACCGGGACCGTCTGGCCGGAGCCGAGCCACAGCCGCAGCGCGACCTGCGCGCCCCAGCCCAGCAGGAACAGCCAGGCCCAGCGGCGGCGGCCCGCCGGGGACGGGGCGGCGCGGGACTCCTCCGGGGCGGCCGGGGGCCGCGCGGCGGTGCGGGAGGCGGTGCCGGCGCCCGCCGGGGGGCGGGTGCTCATCGGGCCGCGGCGGGGGCAGTCGGTGAACGAAGATCCATCGCAGGTCAAGCCTGTCACAGTGCGGGCGGCGCACCGGTCTCCGGCCCGGAAACGCTCAGCAAGTTCTCTGCCGAGCGCCCGCCGGCGCCCACCGCACCCGTCAGCGCTCGGCCGTGCCGCCCTCGCCGTCGGTCTCCTTCGCGGCCTCCGCCGAGCCCGCGGCGACCTTCTCCTCGGCCTTGCCGGCGGCCTTCTCCTCCGCCTGCTCGGCCTTCTCGGCCTGCTCCGCCTTCTCGGCGGCGCGCTTGGCCTTGTGCGCGGCGGCGTCCACGACGCCCGCGGCCTCCTCGGCCGGGTCGGTGAGCGGCGGGTGCTGGCGGCGGCGGATGCCGAGGATGCTGACGAACAGCGAGGCGAAGATGGCCTGGAAGCTCATCACCAGCGCGGTCGCGGCGGGCACGACGATGCGCAGCGAGTGCCGCGGGTCGAGTTCGCCGAAGCTGTTGACCCGCCAGTGCAGCAGCGACGCGACGAGGCCGGCGAGACCGGCGACCGCGAGCAGCCCGCCGATCAGCAGGCCGCGCTCCAGGCTCCACCAGTCGATGATCTTCTGCACCCGGCGGTCGTGCGGGAGGAATCCCTCCTGCATCGCGTAGACCTTCGTGAGCAGCGCGAACAGCACCGCCTGGAAGCCGATCACCAGCGCGGCGGACGCGCCGACCAGCGTGTCGACGTCGAAGGCGATCTCCCCGACGGTCACCGGACCGGTCGACAGCGCGATCCCGGCGACGAGGCCGAGAGTCATGAAGACCAATCCGGGGATGAGGAACAACCAGCGGGGGCTGTAGAGGAGGAGGAAGCGCAGATGGCGCCATCCGTCACGCCAGGTGTTGAGGTGCGGGGCCCGGGTGCGGCCGTCGGGCGACAGCGTGGTCGGCACCTCGCGGATGTCGTAGCCCTGCAGGGTCGCCTTGACGACCATCTCGCTGGCGAACTCCATGCCGCCGGTCTGCAGGCCGAGCCGCATGATGGCGTCCTTCTCGAAGGCGCGCAGCCCGCAGTGGAAGTCGCCGATCTTGCTGCCGAAGAACAGCCGGCCGATGAAGCTCAGCACCGGGTTGCCGAGGTAGCGGTGCAGCGGCGGCATGGCGCCGTCGGCGATGCCGCCCTTGAACCGGTTGCCCATGACGAGGTCGGCGCCGTCGCGCAGCTCGTCCAGGAACGGGCCGAGGGTGGTGAAGTCGTAGGAGTCGTCGGCGTCGCCCATCGCGACGTACTTGCCGCGCGCGGCCCGGATCCCGCCCATGAGGGCGTTGCCGTAGCCCTTGTCGATCACCGGCACGACGCGGGCGCCGGCGTCCCTGGCGAGCTGCTGGCTGCCGTCCGTGCTGCCGTTGTCGGCGATGACCACCTCGCCGTCGATGCCCTTGTCCTCGAAGAAGCCGATGGTCTTGCGGACGCAGGTCTCGACCGTTTCGGCCTCGTTCAGACATGGCATCACTACGGAGAGTTCCACGCGATCTCCTTCGTTACCCCTGGTGACCGTCTGCGGTGTTTTCCACTAATCTCAGTTGTTCCGCGGGGCGGCCCGTCGTCGTTCATGATGCCTGCCGAGGACGGGTAATGATGGCCGCTCTCGTCAAGAGCACCCGTATCGTGTTGCGCACTTGCAACCGAAAGACCCTCTCCGCCACGGTCGCGGGCGGCAGGCTAGGACGTCAAGCATACGGGCACGGCGGCCCGGAAAGGGTGGGTCTGCTGTGACGCGCGCCGTGGAACGCAGTGTCGGCGGAGAGAGCAGTGCCACCGGACCGGGGGCCGGACAGCGAAGGGGAGGTGCGGCAGTGGCGGGGGAAGCGCCGCGGGGCACCGCGCTGGAGACAGGGCTTGACACCGCGTCCGATGCCGCCGGGGACGGCGATGCGGAGGCGTCCACCGAGGTCGGAGCGGTCGCCGAGGCCGGTGACACCGCCGCCGGGACGAACGGGAAGACCGCCGGGAAGAGCGGCGCCGGGGCCGACACGCCCGGCGGCGCGAGCACCTCGGGAAATTCTGGCAAAGCCATTGCGGACGCCCCCGAATCCCCCACTGGAGCAGGCCGGAAGAAGGGCCGCGCCGCCGCCGGAAAAAAGACCGGAGATGCACCGCCGATTGACGGAACCTCCGGAGACGCACCGCTTTCGGGTGGTAAGCGACGCGCGCGCGGGCTGTGGGCGCTGGCGCGCCGACACCCGGCATTCAGTGTGATCATTGCCACAGCGGCACTGCTCCGGCTCATCGCGATGCTCGGCTACCAGCCGGTCATGTACTTCAACGACAGCTTCGACTACCTGCACGTCGCGACCGACCCGTATCCGCATCCGCTGCGCCCCGACGGCTACGCCTTCCTCCTCTGGATCCTCAAGCCGCTGCACAGCTTCGCGCTCATCGCCGGTCTCCAGCACCTGATGGGCCTGGGCATGGGCGTGATGATCTACGCGCTGCTGCGGCGCCGGTTCGGGCTGCCCGGCTGGGGCGCGGCGCTCGCCGCCGCGCCGGTCCTGCTGGACGCCTACCAGCTCCAGCTGGAGCACCTCGTCCTGTCGGACACGCTGTTCACCTTCCTGGTCGTGAGCGCGGTCACGCTGCTGCTGTGGCGGGACCGCCCGTCCTGGAAGATCGCCGCGGCGGTCGGGCTGATCGTCGGGATGGCGTGGCTGACCCGTTCGGTCGGCATGCCGGTGCTGCTCGGCGTGCTGGTCTTCCTGCTGATCCGGCGGGCCGGCTGGAAGCCGATCGCCGTCACGCTCGCAGCGTGCATGCTGCCCGTGGTCGCCTACATGGGCTGGTACAAGGTCGACGGCGGCAAGTTCGCGATCACCGAGAGCAACGGGATCTTCCTGTACGCGCGGGTCTACAAGTTCGCCGACTGCCACCAGATGAAGGACCTGCCGGTCCGCGAGTACCCGCTGTGCACCGAGCCCGCGAACCGGCTGCCCAACTCCCAGGACGGCATCTGGAACGCCCAGTCCCCGCTCAACCGCTACACCGGCACCCGGTTCAGCCCCGAGAACAACGCGCTCGGCAACGACTTCGCCAAGCGGGCGATCATCGCGCAGCCCGGCGACTACCTGCAGGTCGTCGCGCACGACTTCTTCCGCGTCTTCCGGTGGGACCGGACGGTCTTCCCCGACCCGGCCACCTACTCGCAGTACGAGTTCGAGAAGACCAGCCGCCCGCTGCCGGACTGGCACATGCCGGGCGGCGGCGTCGCCTCCCAGGAGGCCAAGGCGTACGAGCGCGGCAACGCCCGGACGCAGGTGGTGGAGCCGTTCGCCGGCATCGCCCGCGGCTACCAGGACGTCTTCTACCTGCGCGGGACGATGCTGGGCGGCGTGCTGCTGCTCGGCCTGGCCGGGCTGATCCCGCTGTGGCGGCGGTTCGGCGGCGCGGCGCTGCTGCCGTGGACGCTCGCGACCGGGCTGCTGCTCGCTCCGGCCGCGACCGCCGAGTTCGACTACCGCTATGTGCTGCCCGCCGTCCCGCTGGCGGCGCTGGCCGCCGGGGCGGCGTTCGCGCCCGACGTCCGTACGACGGTCGCCGGTGTCGTCTTTACAGCCGAGCCCAATCGGGGAATATTTCGCCCATCCGGGCGCCGTAAACGGTCCGATCACCAGCCGCAGTC
>NZ_JBFARO010000069.1:0-40059 GCF_040677125.1 Actinomadura sp. NPDC049382 | reverse complement strand
GCCGGCGTGCTCGCCCGCTCGATCGCGGCGCGGGAGGCCGCCGCCCGCGCGGCGCGCAACGCCGAGACCGTCGAACTCCTGCACGGCGCCCCCGACCTGGTCGCCTTCGGCCGCGTGGACGACCAGCTCCGCCGGATCGCCGCCGCCGACGCCGTCCTGTCCCGGATCACCCGCCGCGACGCCCGCACCGCCGGGTCCACCTCGGCCGCGACGACCCTCCTCACCGCCGCGACGACCCTCGCCGTGCTGGTCGCGGGGCTGGACGCCGTCCGCCGGGACGCGCTGCCCGGCGTCCTGCTCGCGGCGCTCGCCCTGGCGGCCACGGCCGCGTTCGAGGCCGTCCGGCCGCTTCCGGAGGCGGCCCGCGACCTGCTCACCGCGCACGGCGCCGCCGCCCGCCTCGACGCGCTCACCGCCCGCCCGGCGCCCGCCGCCGACCCGGCCCGGCCGCTGCCCGCGCCGCGCGGCGACCTGCTCCGGGTCCGCGGCGTGCGCGCGCGCTACACCCCCGACTCCCCCTGGGTCCTGGACGGCGTCGACCTCGACCTCCGCCCGGGGCACCGCGTCGCGCTCCTCGGCCCGAGCGGCGCGGGCAAGAGCACCCTGGCGCACCTGCTGGTCCGGTTCCGCGACCCGGACGGGGGCCGCATCACCCTCGACGGCCACGATCTGCGCGACTACGCCCAGGACGACGTCCGGCGCGCGATCTGCCTCGTCGACCAGCACGCCCACCTGTTCGCCACCACGATCCGCGCCAACGTCGCCCTCGCCAGGCCGGACGCCACCGAAGCCGAGATCGTCGACGCGCTGCGCCGCGCCCGCGCCTGGGACTGGATCGCCCGCCTCCCCGGCGGCCTGGACACCCCCGTCGGCGAGCACGGCGCCCGCGTCTCCGGCGGCCAGCGCCAGCGGATCGCCCTCGCCCGCGCCTTCCTGTCCGGCGCGCGGATCCTGATCCTCGACGAGCCCGCGGCCCATCTCGACGCCGCGACCGCCCGCGAACTCCTCACCGACGTCCTGGGCGACACGTCCGGGCCGGGGATCCTGCTCATCACGCACACTCCCCCGCCACCCGGGTCCGTCGACCGGACCCTGCACCTACGATCCGGCCGCCTCCACCCGGACACCCCGATCACCGCCCCCGCCCGTCGGCGCTTGGGAGGGTGACGCGGAACCAGCCCGTCCGGCCGCCGGTAGCAGCGCGGCGGGCCCACCTGATCTGCCGGACGCGCTCTTTGCACAACCGTGTCCGGTTCAACGCAAAAGGCGAGGCCGGTCAGACGGCTCATAGTCTTTGCGTCGAAAGCTGACCTCGGGTGCGTTGCGCAATATTTGCCGGATGGGCCGCATCGCTGAAACTAGAGTCGCGGTATGCGCCAGATGCCGTCGGCCGACATGGTCAGCCTGATCTCGTTCCTCGCCGTTCTGTTGATCTTCTTCAGCATCGATGTGCGGTCGAGAGACTCAGTGGTGACAAAGAAGTGGCATACATACCTTTTCGAATGGGCTTCCCGTATCGGCGGGATCTCAACCGCTTTGGCGCTGGCTTTGGGATGGGTCGACCTGTTCCTCCCCGACCAGAGCGACCTGATCCATGTGGCATTCGTGGCTGTTCCGGGATCCATGGGGGTACTGTGCGCCATCGCGTTGGGGCTCGAAATGCTCTGGCAGCGTTGGGAAGGTTGATTCGGGTTTGCCACAAGGGCGACCCGCGCCGTGATAGCGGCCCACCGGGACGACGCCCCACCATCGTGCTTGCTGGTCCGCCGCGCCGCGAGGCGTGGTCCTATTTTCGCTGCTGTGCCTCGTCCTCCGCATGAGGGGCGGGGGTAGGTGCCGGGGCGACGGCGACGGCTTCGATCTCAAGAAGCCAAGCCTCGTCGTAGATGCCGGTGATGATGATCGTGATTGCGGGGCGGTGGTCGCCGAGCACTTCATGGCGTATCCGGCTGTTGGCCTCGCGATGGCACCGGTCGGACAGATATATGGTGACCTTGGCGAGATTCTGCACCGTCATACCAGCGGCGGCAAGCACGGTTTTCACGTTTTCCCAGGCCAAGCGGCATTGTCCGTCGAAGTCGGCAGGGATGTCCCCGTCGGTCGTCCACGGCGGCTGGCCGCTGATGTACAGCGTCTGATGTGCGCCACTGACCAGCGCGCCGTGAGTGTAGGCCGGTGATGATTCAGGCAGGTCGCTCGGGTCGATCGGGTCGATCACCAAAGTCGTCGCTCTCCTCGTCGGCGGGTGGATCGGCGATGTGCGAGCACTTCCATGATCGCAAATCGACGCCGAGCCGTACACGGCTCCCCACTCACGCACGCTCGACCGCCCATCGCAGCGAGGCGGAGATGCCCGGGCTCGACTGGCGAACACCGAGGAGCACGGCCAGAACGTCAACCCATGTTGACACTTGCCAGGTCGTCAACCTACGTTGACAGGATGGAGACCCGATCACGGGTGCCCTTGTTCTGCGGAGCAATCGCGGGCCCCCTCTTCACCCTCGTTTACCTCGCTGAAGGCGCCACTCGCGCGGGTTGCGACCCACTGCGCCATCCCGTCAGCTCACTTGCTCTCGGCAAGTACGGCTGGATGCAGACCCTCGACTTCCTGCTCGCCGCCGCGCTCACCATCGTGTTCGCCATCGGCGTCCACCGTGCGTCCCGCCCCTCGACCTGGAAACCGCTCTTGATCGGCCTGTGGGGAACCGCACTGCTCGGCGCAGGCATCTTCGTGACCGATCCGGTCGGGGGCTACCCGGCGGGGACCCCCGACCGGATCCCAAACGCCACCACGCACGGCGCCCTTCACGACTACGTCTCACTGGCTGGATTCGCCGTGCTCACCACTGCATGCTTCGTGTTCGCGCGCCAGGGTTCAGCGCGCTGGCGGCTCTACTGCATCCTCAGCGGCGTCGCCTTCACCATCACCATGCTCATCTCCAGCGCCGCCTTCGGTCAGACGGGACAACTGGGCGACCTGGCCGGACTGTTCCAACGCATTGCCATAACGACGGCATTGTCCTGGCAGACCGTCCTGGCGTTGCGCCTTCTCTCACGCACAGAACGCAGCGAAACAATACGAAACGGATGAAACTGCACCCTTGGTCGTACGGCTTGCTCCTAGCACTCCGGCCAGTGGCCGCGGCCGCTTGATGAAGTGGGCGCGTTCGTACGTGGCGGCACGGCACGGCACGGCACGCGGATCCGGCGCTGCGGTTACCCAAGCGACAGGGCGCGCCGGCAGTCGGAGGCCGGGCCGGATGGCCCCGGGGAATGCACCCCGGGACCACCGACCTGTCCGGCACCCATGAAGACCGGACATTCATCCAGATCAGTTGGTGGTGAAGGAGTGGATGCCGATTACGTTGATGCGCCGACGTCCTTCTCCGGTAGGAAGTGGCTGCTGGCGCGGAGGTCATCCAGGGCTCGTTCGATCAGCGTGATGCGGGTGGCGGACGCCTTCGGTGTCGCGGCGGCCGGGCTCTTCGACCGTGCAGGCGAGGACGTACCGGGCGGCATCAGGATCAGGAGGAACCGATACTGCGAAACGCTCTCAGGCGAGGGCCTCGATGTCGGCGGGGGCGAGCTTGCGGCCGGCGATGCCGGCGAAGCCGTCGCGGTCGGTGTAGCTCTCCTCTCCGATGATGCGGCCGTCCTCGTCGATCGGCCAGACGATCGCCATCCGGGTCTCGTACAGGTAGAACGCCTCGGGGTCGTCGACCTCGATCCCCAGGGCGAGCAGCGTGCGGCCGGGGTAGGCCATCCGCATCAGCCCGTCCGTGACCACGCAGTCGCGGTCGACCGCGAGCCGGTCGATGTCATGCTCGAGCCGGGTGGCGCCCGAGGCGATGAAATCGCTGTAGAAGGCGCGGACCTCGGCCTGGCCGCGCGGGGTCATGCCGGGCGCGCCCGGCTCACCGAGGCGGTAGGCGGGGGTGTCGGTGAGGGTGGCCATCAGGGCGTCGAGATCGCCGCGGGCCTCGGCCTTGGAATGGGTGATGACGATCTCCAGGTTCCGGCGCAGGATCGGGTCGGTCTCCCGGGCGAGACGCTCCTCAAGCGCGGCCCATGACTTCTTCGGGTCGATAACGGCCACTCCAGCCTCCTTCATTTTGTGTATGCCGTAGACTTAGCATTGGGCCTATGGGGCAGTCAACGAATTCCTCTCCGCCGGTCCGGCGCGGTCGTACCGTGCGGGACGTCCTGCTCGCCGCCCGGAGCGTGCTCGACGAGGGCGGCCTGGAAGCGCTGACCATGGCCGCCACCGCCGAGCGGCTCGGAGTGACACCGATGGCGATCTACCGCCACGTCACCGACCGGGACGCGCTCCTGGCCGGAGTGTCAGGTCTGGTCCTGGAGGACGTGGGCAAGGCCGGGCCGCAGCCCGTGCCATGGGACGAGAGCGTCGTCGCCTGGATGCGGGACGTGCGGCGCTGCATGGTCGCCCACCCCTGGATCGCCCCGCTGTTCGGCTCCCATGCTCGGCTGTCCCTCGCGTGGGCCGCGGCGCTCGACCGGCTCTTGGCCGCGCTGGAGCGAGGCCCGTTGGACGACGACGCGAGAGCGGACGCATTCGTCTGGATCGCCCGCACGACCGTGGGCGTGGTGCTCCTGGAGGCCAAGTCCCCGCTGGCGGACGCCGGTCACGATGTCGGGGCGACGCTCAAGGACACGGTGCCCGGCGCACCGGAAAGGTGGGCCCGCATCGCCGCCCGGATGAGCGAGCGTCATGACGACGACCTGTTCGACGATCTCGTGCAGCAGACCCGGGCCCGGCTGCACGCGACGTCGCCAGATTGTTTTATAAAACAAGCTCCGTCGGCGGCGGCATCTGAACACGACCTGTCGGACGAGCAGTGGGAGAGGATCTCCCCGCTGCTACCGGACGATGCCAGCCGCGGACCCCGCTGGGCAGATCATCGCACCGTGATCGACGGGATCCGGTTCCGCGAACGCACTCAAATCCCCTGGCGACAGCTGCCCGACCGGTACGGGCATTGGCGCACGGTCTACGGCCGCTTCCGGCTGTGGACCCGCGACGGCACCTGGCAGCGCATCACCACCGCACTCGCCACCGGCAACCCCACCGGCGACGACGACGGCAGCAGCAGCGGTCTCGACACGGAACAGCCGTGAAAGTGAACGCCAAGCTTCACTCCCCCAACCCGCCGGAGGACGGAACCCGACTCGTCCGTCACCGGTCACCAGTACGTCGCCGCCCTTCAGGAACCGCCCGTCGGCGCCGCCATAGGTTCGCGAGGTCGGGGAGGTAGCGGAGAGCGGCGGTCAGCAGCACGGCGGCGGCGAACGCGATCGCCAGCGCGACGGCATCGTTGCGCGTAGGACCGGTCTCCAGGGCGAAGAAGCGCCGCAGCGGCGGGACGCTCAGGACGACGGCGAACGCAGCGGCCATCGCCGCGACGAGGCCGAGCCGCCACCCGTTCCAAGGCCGCGCGATCAGGGCCAGGACCCAGAGGGTCAGGGCGAACAGCGCGACGGACGCCGTCGTGCTGAGGTCGGCGAAGTCGCCGGGCGGCTGCTCGGTGGCGAGGTAGTAGCCCGCGAACGTGGCGCCGCCGCAGGCGATCCCGGCGGGTACCGCGAACCGCAGGACGCGCGGCACGAATCCGGGACGGGCCCGCTCGGTGTTCGGCGCGAGCGCCAGGAAGAACGCGGGCACGCCGATGGTCAGCGAGCTGATCAGCGTCAGGTGCCGGGGCAGGAACGGGAACCGGACGTTCGCCAGCCCGACCAGCACCACCAGGATGATCGCGTACACGGTCTTGGTGAGGAACAGGTTCGCGACCCGCTCGATGTTGCCGAGGACCCGCCGCCCCTCGGCGACCACGTGCGGCAGGGTCGCGAAGCGGTCGTCCAGCAGCACGACCTGCGCGACGGACCTGGCCGCGCCGCTGCCCGATCCCATCGCCACGCCGAGATCGGCGTCCTTGAGCGCGAGGACGTCGTTGACGCCGTCGCCCGTCATCGCGACCGTACGGCCCCGGGACCGCAGCGCCCGGACCATCGCCTGCTTCTGCCGCGGCCCGACCCGCCCGAACACCGAGTTCTCGTCCAGGACGTCCGCCATCGCGGCGGTGTCGTCCGGGAGCCCGCGGGCGTCGACCGGGTGGTCGGCGCCGTCCAGGCCGAGGGCGCGGGCGATCGCGCCGACGGAGATCGGGTCGTCGCCGGAGATCACTTTCACCGAGACGCCCTGCTCGGCGAAGTAGCGCAGGGTCGGGGCCGCCTCCGGTCGCAGCCGCTGCCGCAGCACCAGGAGCGCGGCCGGTTCCGCGGCCGCCGCGTCGAGCCGGCCGGGGTCGCCGAGCGAGCCGTCCGGCACGCGGGCGAGGGCCAGCACCCGCAAACCGGCGGCGCCCAGTTCCCCGGCCCGGCGGCGGGCCGGGGCGTCCGCGCCGAGGAGGACGTCCGCCGCGCCGAGCACCCAGCTTCCGCGGCCGTCGAACTCCGCGCCGCTCCACTTGCGGGCCGAGGAGAACGGGACGGTCCCGCCGGCCGGCCACGGCTCGGCGCCGTCGAGCCCGGCGAGGACGGCCCGCATCGTGGCGTTCGGATCGGGGTCGGACGCGGCGACCGACGCGAGCGCCTCCCGGGCCGGCAGATCCTCGCGCAGGACGATCACCTCCCCGAGGTCCATGCCGGTCTCGGTGAGCGTGCCGGTCTTGTCGACGCACAGCACGTCCACCCTGGCCAGGCTCTCGATCGCGGGCAGTTCCTGGACCAGGCAGCGCCGCCGCCCGACCCGGACCACCCCGACCGCGAACGCGATGCTCGTCATCAGCACGAGCCCCTCCGGGACCATCGTCACCACCCCCGCGACCGCGCCGGTCACGGCGTCGGAGGCGTTGTCGGCCGCGGCGAACTGGGTGGCGAACAGCAGGATCCCGGCCGGGACGATCAGCCAGGTCACGTATTTGAGGAACGCGTTGACGCCCGCCATCAGCTCCGAGTGCGCCAGCGAGAAGCGGCTCGCCTCCGCCACCAGGCGCGCCGCGTAGGCGTCCCGGCCGACCTTCGCGGCGGTGAACGCGCCGGAGCCCGCCACCACGAAGCTGCCCGACCGCACCTGCGCCCCCGCCTGCTTGAGGGCCGCGTCGGCCTCCCCGGTGAGCAGCGACTCGTCGACCTCCAGGCCGTCGGAGGCCACCACGTCACCGTCCACGGTGATCTCGTCGCCGCTCCCGAGCACGATCAGGTCGTCCAGCACGACCTCGCGTTGGTCGACCTCCCGGACGGCGCCGTCCCGCCGCACCCGCACGGGCGCCTCGCTGAGCACGGCGAGCCGGTCCAGGGTCCGCTTCGCGCGCAGTTCCTGGACGACCCCGATCGCCGAGTTCGCCACGATGATCAAACTGAACAGCCCGTCCTGCCACTGCCCGAAGACCAGCACGAGGACCAGCAGCGACCCCGATCAGCGCATTGAACCGTGTCAGCACGTTCGCGCGGACGATCTCGACCCCGGACCGGCTGGAGCGCCGCGGCACATCGTTCGTGCGACCCCACCTGACCCGGTCATGCACCTGGGCCGCTGTCAACCCACGCTCCGCCGCCGTCGCCTCCCCGTCCATACGGACGCTCTCCCCCGACCACCCCCGCCCATGCTGACCGCCCACCCGGCCGGTGCGGGGATTGGGTGTGGCCGAAAACGGACGCCGGTCCGCGGAACCTTTCCCTCCCTTGCGGACTCCAAGGGAGTCAGCACTCGCCCCCGGCCTGGAGTTCGTATGCCCGCTCCCGATACCGATCCCGAATCCACCGGTCTCGCGCACCGGTTGCGGACGGACCGCAAGTGGCGGCGCGCGGCGGTGGCCGCGGCGCTCGCGCTCGTGCTGTGCGTCGCCGCCGCCGTCACCGCGGTCGCCGCGCAGCGGTCCGGGCCGGGCGGGATCTCCGACGGGCCCCTGACCGCCGCGCCCGCGACCGCCGACCCCGTTCCCGCCGGCCGGATCGTGAAGAAGCCGCCCGCCAACTGCGGGGTGTCGAAGGCCACGGCCGCCAGGCTCGCGCCCGGCTCCGACCCCGACGCCGAGAAGGGCGGCCTCTTCCGGCAGGGCGGACCGGGCAGCTGCATGTGGTACTCGCTGGACGACGGCAAGGCCAAGTGCGACTTCTGCACCGGCGACTTCCGCAACGAGCGCGTCCTCAACGTCGACATCGCCCTCGCCGAGAGCCGGCTCCAGTCGCCGATCAGCGAAGCACTGCGGCAGATGGACGAGACGCCGGGCCTCGCGCGGAGCTCCGCCCGGCCCGAGATCGTGGAGGGGCTGGGCGAGGAGGCCACCGCCCGCTACTCGGCGGAGACCGAGAGCGAGGGCGCGACCGTCAAGTTCCGTGTCGGCAACGCCGTCGCGACGGTCCGCTACCGGGGCTGGGACGCCATGGGCGACGAGCGCAGGACGATCCCGAAGAAGACGGCGCTGGACGGCGCCTTCGCGGCGGCGGCCGAGACGGCGAAGAGCATGGGCACGGCCGCGCAGCCCGTGCTGAGCCAGGTGAAGCACCCGGTCACGCCGCCGGTGCGGCACGTCCCCAAGCCGTGCGACGCGGTCCCGGCGGCCACCGTCGAGAAGGTGGCGCGCGACGCGTACCGGAGGCGGGCCGGCGCGTCCCTGTTCCCCGCCCTCAACTGGCCGGGGACGTCCATGGACGGCTGTACGTGGAGGGCGCGCACGTCCCGCTACTCCGACCAGGGGCAGTCGCGCACCCTCACGGTGGCGATCATCGTCGAGGACGACGGCGTGCCGGGACTCGGGGCCTTCACGGCGGCGCGCCGCTACCTGGGCCTCTACGAAAACCTGCGGGCCGGCGAGACCCCGGGGTCGGACAAGTTCAGCGGCTTCGGGCCCCTGGCCGGGCCCGGCGACCGGGCGTTCGCGGTCACCCGGGTCGCGCGGAGCTCGTCGAGCGGCGACGAGGGATTCGTGGTCTTCCAGAAACGCAACCTACTGGTCGAGGTGTCCTACCAGGGCGCCGATGAGGAGACGCCCTTGAGCGGGAGCCGGCTGGTCGACAGCGCCTACACGGTCGCCGTCGCGGTGGAGAGGTCGTTGCGGTCATGACGGGAACGCCGCGGTCCGCCGCATCGCGGAACGGGACGGGCGGGGCCGTCCTGTTCGCCGCCGTCGTCGTCCTCGTGCTCAGCGTCGTCCTGGTGAAGGCGCTCCCGTCGCCCAGCAGCCTCGACCGGCTGCCCGATCCGCCGGCCGGGCCCGACCGGGTCCCGGCGGGGCCGGTCGTCGACGCGTACCCGGAGCGCTGCGGGATCTCCGCCGCCACTCTCGCGCGGCTGGTGCCCGACGCGCGGACCACGCGGGACGGCGGCCAGGGCACCTGCACGTGGTCGTCGCAAAGGGACGACCGGAGGTCCGAGCGGCACCTGTCGGTCGGCTTCACCCTGTTCCCCGGCTCCGCGCTGCGGGCGGGATTGCCGCAGACCGGGCGGGCGCCCGTCGCGGCGGCCATGATGGCGCTGGGCCCGAAATGGTCCAACGTGCCCGGCACGGTGGTGACGGGCCTGGGCGACGAGGCGTTCATGCAGGTCTCCCCGTCCAGCGGTGCCACGGTCGTGATGCGGGTGGGGAACGCGAACGTCACCGTCCAGTACCGCTCGCTCTTCTTGCCGATCCCGAAGAAGACGGCGCAGGAGGGCGCGTTCGCCGCCGCGTCCGAGGCCGTCGCCGCCCTGGGCTCGCGCACGCCCGCGCACCCCGCGATCGCCGCGGCGCCGCAGCCGACGCCGGCCCGCAAGGTCCCCGACCTGTGCGCCGCCGTGTCCGAGCGGACCCTGCACCGGCTGGTGAAGGGCGACTCCGTCACCGGCGAACCCGGCTCGCGCGGCGGCGCCCTCGCCATCAAGGACGCCGAGGTCGGCAACTGCTCGTGGACGTCGAACGACCGCGAACTCGCGGTCTCCGCGGCGGTCGTGCCGGGCTCGGACCTGTTCGACGGCGCCCGGCTCGCCGCCCGCGAGTACGTGATGCGGCACGACGACGCCCGCGCGGAGGAGACGCTCAGCGTCCACGACGAGAAGTACTTCCGCGCCGTGACCGGCCTGGGCGACCAGGCGTTCGCCGCGCAGATCCCCGAGGTCATCCCCGGCGAGGTCGTCTTCCGGGACGGCAACGTCCTGGTCCGGGTGACCTACGAGTCGGCGGACGAACGCCACCCGCTCAACGGGAAGCACGCCGTGCGGGGCGCGTACGCGGCGGCCCAGGAGATCGCCCAGGCACTGGCCGCGCACTGACCGCCGGGCTCCAGGGCGCCGGAGAAGCCGGGCCACACGCGAGTTGGGCGGCCGGTTGGTCGATGGCGGGCTCTTGCCCCATCAGGCAGGTGCGTTGTTGCCCGATGGGGCATCGCGGGCATGCCCCATCGGCCGTGGCCGCGGTTCCCTCGGCCTCTTAGGGTCCAGGGATCAAGCCCGCCCTGCGGGCCTTCCGGCGGACACCGATGAGAACGGGTGAGCGGGATGTCGAGAACTCATGTGCTGCCGGCCAACGAGAAGACGCTGCGGACCGGTGTCGTGGACCGGTCGCATCCGCCCGTCCTGACGGTCGAGTCGGGGGACACGGTCGACCTCGCCACGGGCACGTGCTGGGGGGACGTCGTCCGGCCCGGCATGACCATGGCGGACGTGCTGCGCGAGTCCGCGGCCTGGAGCGGCGTCGGGCCGCATGATCTGACCGGTCCCATCGCGGTGGCCGGTGCCGCGCCCGGTGACGCGCTCAAGGTCGAGGTCCTCGGTCTCACGCTGCGCGAGCACGCCTTCAACCTGGATCTTCCCGGGCACATGGGCTACGGGCTGCTGCCCGAGGACTTCCGGGACGGCCACATGCGGCATTACCGGCTCGACCTGGAGGAGATGTCGGTGGAGCTCGGCGCCGGGCTCACCGTCCCGCTCGCGCCCTTCCCCGGGTTCCTCGGGACGGCGCCGGCGGCGGCCGGCCCGCACTCCTCGGTGCCTCCGGGCGGCCACGGCGGCAACCTCGATCTCAAGGAACTCGTCACCGGCAGCTCCCTGTACCTGCCGGTCTGGACCGAAGGCGCGCTCCTCTACGCCGGGGACATCCATGCCGCGCAGGGGAACGGCGAGGTCAACCTGACGGCCCTGGAGGCCAGCGCGTCGTCGCTGCGGCTCCGGCTGACGCTGATCCCCGACGCCGCGATCAGAGCGCCCCGGGCGGAGACGCCCGCCCACCTGATCACGATGGGTTTCGGGGCCACTCTGGACGAGGCCGCGCGCATGGCGACCAGGGACATGATCGTGGTCGCGGGCGACTGCCTGGGGATCCCGGCGTCGGACGCCTACGCACTCTGTTCGATGACGATGGATCTCGCGGTCACCCAGACGGCGAACGGTGCCGTGGGGGTCCACGCCATGCTGCCGAAGCACCTGGCCGGAACACCGAGTCCGGAGACCCTGGTGGGACGGAAGGGGCGTTGACCAGCGGTCGCGATGGTGGGCGTCCCCATCTCCGTCGAGGGACGGCGTGGGGACGCCGTGATCATCGCTAAGACCGACGCCACCAGTGCTCGCTTCCTCCCGCCGCCGTCAGGGGCGGGAGGCGGCGAGGTCCAGGCATTCGAAGATGACGCGTGCCGCCAGGTTCCCCGTGGTCTCGTGCAGGTCGTGCGGCGGGCTCACGGTGTTGACGTCCACGTGGACGATGTCGAGGCGCCAGAGCAGCCGGAGGAACGACAGCGCGCTCCGGACGTCGGGTCCGCCCCATTCGGGTGAGGCCACGCCGGGGGCCGCCGAGGGGTCGAAGAAGTCCATGTCCCAGCACAGGTAGACCGGGCGCCCGCCCAGCATGGCGGCGACGTCGTCGGCGACGGCCGCCGGCCCGCGTGCGCAGAACTCGTCGCTGTCGATCACGCGGTGCCCGTCCGCGGCGACGGCCGACGCGGTCCCGCCGGGGGCGATGCCGAGCCCTCTCGGCCCGATGTGGATGACGCTCTCCCGGTCGACCAGTCCCTCCTCTTCGGCGCGCAGGAACGTCGTCGACGTCGTGTAGGGACCGGCTCCCGGGACGTCGAACGCGTCAGTGTGGGCGTCGACGTGGACGACGGCCAGATCCGGGAACCTCCCGCTCACCGCGCGCAACTGCGGAAGGCTGACCGAACCGTCGCCGCCCATGACCACGGGAAGCGTGCCGTGGGCGAGAATGGCCGCCACCGCGCGTTCGATCGCGGGGAACGCCTGCTCCACCTTTCCGGGGACCACTCCGACATTTCCATAATCAATGACCTTGAGCTCGGAAATGGCGTCGCGGTCGGAGTGGAAGAGGAACCGGCGCTCCGGAGGGGCGCTCCGGCGAATGTGCTCGGGACCCTGGCGGCATCCGATCCGGCGCGCGTTCGTGCCGGTGTCGAAGGGCACGCCCAAGATCGCCGCGCGCGCGTGCGCGCGATTCGCCGAATTCGCGCGCGGTACGCCGGCGAACGTACCGACGTCGTAGGGGCTGAACGGGTCCGCCTCGGGAAACGGGGCTGGTCCGGGTTCGGGCATCACTGTCCTCCTCGGTCGCGCTGAGCTCGCGTGATGTCGGCTCGCACCCTGCCAGGAAGCGCGGAGCGTGCGCGCGTTCCTGCCCTCATGGGCAGGCGGGTCGCCCGAAAGGGCACCCCGAGAGTGCCCGGCAGGCGCAGGTGCGCGGACGGACGCCGTCCCTAGCATCGCCATATCCGAAAACGCCTTCACAAGGCACGGGGATAGAGCAGGAGAACGAGCCATGACGGAGACCTCCGCGCGCAAGTCCGCACCGGGCGCTTTGGCCCGCCGGCAGTTCGAGCCGTACACGAGGGCCTCCTGGGGCCTCATGAACCACTGGTACCCCGCCTTCTTCAGCGAGGAATTGGCCGAGGACGAGGCGAAGGGCACCAAGATCTGCGGAATTCCCATCATCCTGCGCCGGTCGAACGGCAAGGTCTTCGCCCTGCGCGACCAGTGCGCGCACCGCGGCGTGCGCCTGTCGATCCGGCCGGCCTGCCTGACGAAGGACACGCTGACCTGCTGGTACCACGGCTTCACCTACGACCTGGAGTCCGGGAGGCTGGTGACCATCGTCGCCGCCCCGGACGACGAGATCGTGGACGAGGTGCGCCTCCAGGTGTTCCCCGTCGAGGAGCGCAACGGCCTGATCTACGTGTTCGTCGGGGACGAGGGGTACAGCCCGGTGCCGGACCTCGCCGACGACCTGCCTCCGAAGGTGGCGCCGGACTACGCGCACCAGGTGCCGCACCTGCTCGACGAGGACGCGGTGGTGCTGGGCCTCCGGCGCACCGTGGCGTCCAACTGGCGGCTGGGCGTCGAGAACGGCTTCGACCCGGGGCACAACTGGCTGCACCGCGACAGCCCGATCGTCGTCGCGCTCGACACGGCCCTGCCGCTCGGGCTGGTGCCGACCGGTCCCGGCGCGCTGACCACGTTCGAGGGCGACGGCCCCAAGGGCATCCGCAACGAGTGGGACTCGGGCGACTACGACGTGGTGATGAAGTCGGAGAAGCTCGGCCTGGAGGCCCGCGGCAAGAACACGATCCCGGGCCTGCGGACCTCGATCTTCCTGCCGGGCGTACTGATGGTGGAGAACTGGCCGGCGTCCGGGCTGGTGCAGTACGAGTGGTACGTCCCCATCGACGCCGAGCACCACGAGTACTGGGCCGTGCTGGCCGCGAGCTGCCCGACCGCCGAGGCGCGGGAGAAGTTCGTCTACGAGTACGAGCACCTCTGGAAGGACGCGGCGCTCGGGGTGTTCAACGACGACGACCTGTTCGCCCGGGAGGCGATGGAGAACTTCTACGCCGAGGGCGGCACCGGCTGGGACGACGAGCAGCTGTGCTCCATGGACGCGGTGATCGTCGGCTGGCGCAAGATCGTCTCCCGCTACGCGCGCGGGTACCAGACGCCGCAGACCAACCCCTCGCCGAAGCTCTGAGCACGGTGACCGCTCATGTGGCGACGATCCGGTTCGAGGACGGCGAGGACGTCGCGTTCCCGGTGCCGGCGGGCGGCAGCGTGCTCGACGCCGCCGACGACGCCGGGTACTTCCTGGCCTCCCAGTGCCGCGCGGGCAGCTGCGGGACGTGCGCGGCGACGCTGACGGCGGGACGGACGTCCGACATCCCCGGGCGCGCGCAGTCGCTGCTGCCCTCCGAGCGGAGCGCGGGCGCCCGGCTGCTCTGCTCGACGGTCCTCGACGGCGACGCGACCTTCGAGGTCCCCTACCCGATCGGCCTCGTCGTGGACCGCCCGGGGAAGGGCAGGGCGCGGGTCACGTCCGTGGAACGGCTCTCCGGCACCGTGACCGAACTGGCGCTGGAGCTCCTCGATCCGCCCGAGACCGGGTTCCTGGCCGGGCAGTACGCGCGGCTGAAGGTGCCCGGCACCGACGAGTGGCGCTCGTACTCGATGGCCACGTGCGGCGCTCAGCTGCCGGAGATGCGGTTCTGCGTCAAGCTGATCCCCGGTGGCGCGATGACCGGCTACCTGGAAGCGGGCTGCCGTCCGGGCGACGAGATCGAGATCGAGTATCCGCTCGGAGCGTTCACGCTCCGCGAGTCGGCGGAGCCGCACATCTTCGTCGCCGGCGGGACCGGGCTCGCGCCCGTCCTGTCGATGCTCGACGAGCTGCGGACGCGGCGCGGGCCGACGCCGCCGGTGACGCTCTGCTTCGCCTGCCGGTCGGAAAGCGATCTGTTCTACCTGGACGAGATCGAGATGCGCGGCTTCTGGATGCCGTCGTTGCGGACCAGGGTCGCGGTGACCGAGGGCGCGCCGAGCACCCCCGGCGTCGGGACGGGCACGCCCGTCTCCCTGCTCGGGTCGCGGCCGCTCGCGCCGGAGAGCCGGGCCTACGTGTGCGGGCCGCCCGGAATGATCGCCGCGGCCGTCGCCCGGCTCGGGGAGCTCGGCGTGCCCCCGGACCGGATCCACACCGAGAAGTTCGTCGCGACCGATGTGTGAGCACGGCCGGCACCACCCGGAAAGGAGACATCCCGTGGGCATGTCCGAACATCCTGATGGAACCGCGGCGGCGGGAGGCCGGCCGAGCCCCAGACAGCTCGGCTACGTCGGCATCGACAGCACCGACGTGGGCGCGTGGCGGCGGATCCTCTCGCTGCTCGGCTGCGAAGTCGACGGTATGGGAGACGGGTCCGTCCGGGCCGCGGTCGACGACCGGCCGTACCGGCTGTCCGTCCAGCCGTCTCATCGGGACGACATCTCCCACCTGGGGTGGGAGCTGGCGGACCGCGCGGCCCTGCACGACCTCGTGGACGGGCTCCGGCGCGCCGGTCTCGACGTGGAGCGCGACGCGGAGTGCGCGGACGCGCGCGGCGTCGCGGAGCTGTTCCACACCCGCGACCCCGCGGGCACGAGGGTGGAGCTGTACCGCGGCGCCGAGCGGGCCGGGCCGGACCGGCCCGGCCTGGCCGAGCGCTTCGTGGCCGGCTCCCTCGGGTTCGGCCACGCCGTGCTCGTCACGGCGGACTACAAGGCGTCCCTGGCCTTCTACATCGACCACCTCGGTCTGCGGGTCAGCGACCGGATCGTCACCGGCGACCGGATGGACGCGACGTTCCTGCGGTGCAACGCCCGGCACCACAGCCTCGCGCTGGTGGACGGGTCCCGCTCCCCCGGGGCGCGGAAGCTGCACCACGTGCTGCTCCAGGTCGCGGACCTGAACATCGTCGGGCGGACGCTCGACCGGTGCCTGGACGCCGGCGTCGCGATCGCCCAGTCCGTCGGCACGCACACCAACGACCTGATGACCTCCTTCTACGTCGAGACGCCGGCGGGGATCCAGATCGAGTTCGGGACCGACGGCCGGCTGATCGACGAGTCCGCCTGGCAGGTCACGACCTACTCGTCCCCGTCGATCTGGGGCCACCGCTCCGACGAGGGATTCCGCATCGGGTGACCGGCGGCGCACCCCCGCGCTCCGCGCCCACGAACACGAACTACAGCGAAGGAAGACCATGAGCTCAGCGACCGAACCCTCCACCGGCCGCACGATCCAGGTGTCCGGCGGCATCGAACTGTTCTACCTGGACGCCGGGGAGTCCCGGGACCAGCCGCCCCTCCTCCTGCTGCACGGGGGCGGCCCGGGGGCCGGCGGATGGTCCAACTTCAGCAGGAACATCGGGCCGCTGAGCCGCAACCGCCGGGTCCTGGTGTTCGACCTGCCCCAGTACGGGCGGAGCACGAAGGTCCGGCTGCCCGACGACGAGGTCTACCCCTCGTCCTACGTGCGCGCCCTCACCGAGGCGCTGGAGCAGCTGGGCGTGGCGCGGCTCGACGTCGTGGGCAACTCCCTCGGCGCCGGCGTCGCCTGCCTCCTCGCGCACCGGTCGCCGCAGCTCGTCCGCCGCATGGTGCTCATGGGGCCCGGCGGCGTCCAGGAGTCGGTCATGACCCCGGTCCCGATGGACGCCCTGCGGCGGATGTTCACCTACTACAACCCGGGACCGCCGTCCCGCGCCGCGATGAAGGAGATCCTCGAAAGCCTCCTCTACGACCGCGAGTCGCTGACGGAGGAACTGCTCGACGAGCGGTACGAGGCCAGCATCGAGCCCGAGACGCTGGCGCTCTTCGGCAGCATGCGGAAGCAGAACCTCACGAACGTCACCGAGTTCATGCACACGCTGACGCAGCCCACGCTCGTCGTCTTCGGACTGGACGACCGCGTCACCCCCTTCGACTCCGCACTGAAGTTCGTCAAGACCCTCCCGAACTGCGAGCTCCTGGTCCTCCCCAAGGCGGGCCATTGGGTCATGTGGGAGCTGCCCGACCGGTTCAACAAGGCCGTCGACGACTTCCTGCTGGCCGGCTGACGGCGAACCGGCCGGCCCCGCGGACGCTCCCGACCACCGAAAACCGCCACCCATCAGAAGCCCACTGCTCGAACCGGGAGTATCCCGTGCAGATCAAACACATGATCCGATTCGGAATCGCCGCGACGGCGGCGCTCGCGCTCAGCGCGTGCGTCAGCACGGCCGGCGACAAGGACGGCGGCGACGCCATCGTCATCGGGGCGGCCATCGCCAAGACGGGATTCATGGCGTCGTTCGACATGCCGGTCTACCACTCGCTGGAGATCGCCGTGGACAAGGCCAACGCGAACGGCGGCATCGGCGGGCGCCGGATCCAGCTGAAGGCCATCGACAACAAGAGCGACAGCACCCAGTCGGCGAACGCCGCGTCGCGGCTCATCGAGCAGGGCGCCGACCTGCTGATCGTCACGTGCAACTTCTCCACCGGCGGGCCCGCCGCGACAGTGGCCCAGAACGCGGGCGTGCTGTCCATCGCGCCGTGCGCGTCCGACACCCGGTTCGGTCCCCTCGGCCTGGGCGACCTGGTGTTCAACCTGGGCATGTCCATCCCGACCGAGGGGGCGGCACTCGCCGACTACGCGCTGGCGAAGGGCTGGAAGCGCGTCTACACGCTCACCGACACCGAGCTGGACTACCCCAAGAACACGTGCGAGGCGTTCGAGAAGCGGTTCACCGAGCTCGGCGGGAAGATCGGCGGCAAGGACGTGTTCCGCAACTCCGACCAGGCCATCGCCTCGCAGGTCTCGCGGGTGTCGCGGGCGGGCAGGGGCGCCGTCGACGCGCTCGTCCTGTGCTCGTACCCGCCGGGCGGCGCGATGGCGGCCCTGCAGCTGCGCCAGGGCGGCATCGACGCGCCCATCCTCGCGAACTTCGGGATGGACGGCGACTACTGGGCCAAGTCGCTGCCGCAGCTGTCGGACTTCTACGTCATCTCGCCCGCGTCCATCTTCGGCGACGACCCCGAGCCCGAGGTCAACCAGTTGCTGAACGACTACCGGAAGAAGGCCGGCGGCAACCCGCCCACCGGCGCGTTCGTCTACGGCGCCTCCACTTTCCAGCTCATCGAGCAGGTCATCGAGGAGACGGGCGGGACCGACGGCAAGAAGATGGCCGCCGCGCTCGAGAAGTCCACGAACCTCCAGACCATCACCGGGCCGATGCGCTTCGGCACGGACTACCACGTCGACTTCGAATGGGACGTCCGCGTCCTGAAGGCCACCGGCGGACGGTTCTCCTACGCCGAAACGGTGAAGCCGCGCAATGCCCGCGCGCTCGTCAAGTGACCGCGGCCCCGGAAGGAGTGCTGCCGTGACGATCGCGCCGAGCGAAATGGACGGAATCCACACGGAGAACCTCTGCCTCGACTACGCCGGTGTCCGCGCGCTCGATGACGTGACGGTCCACTTCCCGGGCGGCAAGTGCACGGGGCTCATCGGACCGAACGGGGCGGGCAAGACGACGCTGGTCAACGTCCTGACGGGCTTCGCCCGGCCGGACCGCGGCAGGGTGCTCTTCTTCGGCGCCGACGCCGGCGGCTGGAGTCCGGAGCGCCGCGCCCGCCGGGGCCTCGCGCGAACGTTCCAGAACGCGCGGATCTTTCCCGGCCTCTCGGTGTTCGAGAACGTCGAGGTCGCGGCGCTGTGCGGCGGCCTGAGCCGGCGCGACGCCCGCCGGGAGGCGCACCGGATCCTGGAGCTCGGCGGCCTCCGCCAGTTCCGCGACCTGCCCGCCCGGCAGCTGCCGTACGCCCACCAGCGGATCCTCGGGATGGCCCGGGCGCTCGGCCTCCGGCCCCGGTTCCTGTTCCTGGACGAGCCGGCGGCGGGCATCGACGACCTGGAGCTGCCGGAGTTCATCCGGCTGCTCGCCACGATCCGGGAGGACTCCGGATGCGGCGTGATCCTGATCGAGCACAACGTGGACCTGGTCTTCCAGATGTCCGACCACGTGGTGGTCCTCGACCACGGAGCCGTCATCGCCCAGGGCGGGCCGGCCGAGATCCGGCGGCACCCGGACGTGATGGCCGCCTACCTGGGGACGGAGGACGCGCCGTGACACCGGCACCGGACAGGACTCCGGCACAGGAGGCACGGGACGTCCTCCTCGACGTCGACGGGCTCACCGTCGAGTACGGCACCGTCAAGGCGCTGCGGGGAGTCTCGCTCCAGGTGCTCGCCGGCGAGCTGCTGGCCGTCGTCGGCCCCAACGGCGCCGGGAAGTCGACCCTCCTGATGACCATCGCCGGCGGGCTTCGACCTCGCTCGGGCAGCGTCCGGTTCGACGGGCGGGACATCACCCGCACCGCGGCGGAGGACGTGGCGCGGGCCGGGTTGAGCCTGGTCCCCGAAGGGCGGCACATCTTCGGCAGGTTGACCGTGGAGGAGAACCTGCGCGTGGTGCCCCTGGGAACCCGGGCCCGGCGCCGGCAGCAGCTCGACAAGGTCTACGAGCTGTTTCCGGTGCTCGGGGAGAAGCGCCGCCGGATCGCCGGCCACCTCTCCGGCGGCCAGCAGCAGCAGTTGGCGATCGCCAGGGCGCTGATGGGCGCGCCGCGGCTGCTCCTGCTGGACGAGCCGTCGCTCGGCCTGGCGCCGGCGCTCGTCGACACCGTCTTCGAGACCGTCGACGGGCTCCGCCGGTCGGGCACGACCGTGGTGCTCGTCGAGCAGCGCCTCCACCAGTCGCTGCGCATCGCCGACCGCGCCTACGTGCTCAACGGCGGCCGGCTGCGGTACCAGACGGCCGACCTCGGCGAGGACGCCCGGTCGGACATCGTCGACGCCTACTTCGCCACGGAAAGGGAGGGGGTGCGGAAGGCATGGGCGGAATGATCCAGCCCCTCATCGACGCCGTCAGCGTGGGAGCCCTGTACGCGCTGGAGGCCCTCGGGATCGGGCTCCTCTTCGGGATCATGCGGCTCGCGAACTTCGCCCTCGGCGCGGTGACCATGGTCGCCGCCTACGCGCTGTACCTCACCAGGGACCTGCCCCTGGCGGCGTCGATTCTGGTCGCGCTGCTCGTGGCGGTCGGGGTCTCGCTGCTGCTGGAGCTGGTGGTCTTCCGCCGGCTCAAGGCGGCGAGCGAGGCGACCCTGTTCATCGTCTCGTTCGCGATCGCGTTCGGGCTGGAGAACCTCGCCCTGGCGGTGTTCGGGGCCAACACGCGGGGGTTCTCGCTCTCGCCGTGGCTCTCCTCGTCCAGCGGCATCGGCGGCGTCCGGGTGTCGCACCTCAGCATCGTGACCATCGTGACCGTCCTGGTGCTGCTGGGGCTGTTCGTGGCCTTCCTGCGCAGGACGGAGACGGGGATGCGGCTGCGCGCCGCCTCCGACGACTTCCGGATGGCCACCATGCTGGGCGTCCCGGCGAACCGGATGATCGGCCTGGCGTTCGCGCTCAGCGGCGTGCTCTGCGCGGCGGTGGCCGTGATCGTGGTCGGCCAGGTCGGCGGCGTCTCGCCCGGCATGGGCTCGAACGTGATCATCATCGCGCTGCTCGGCGCGGTCATCGGCGGCATGGACCGGCTGTCCGGTGCGGCGGCCGGCGGGTTCGTCGTCGGTTTCGCCCTGTCGATCCTGAACTCGTGGCTCGTGCTGGACATCAGGCCCTACCGCGACGCCTTCGCCATCCTCGCGGTGATCCTGGTCCTCATCGTCCGGCCGCACGGGCTGCTTCCCGGCGCGACCCTGCGCGAGAGGGTGTGAACGGCATGCCTGCCCTGAAGGAAGCCCTGCCCCGGGTGCCGTCCCATCCGCTGGCGTTCCCGCTCCTGGCCGTGACCCTGCTCGCCGCGACCGGCGCCCTCGGCGGGCCGGGGCTCCAGCGGACGGTCATCGAGTGCATGGTGCTGATGCTCGTCGTAGTGTCGCTGCACCTGTTCAGCGGCACCTCCGGAGTGGTCTCCGTCTGCCATGTCGCGTTCGTGCAGCTCGGCGCTTACATCTCGGCGCTGGTCACCATGGACGCCCGGCGCAGGTCGGTGATGCTGCCCGACATGCCGCGGGTCCTCGCGGACGTGCATGTCGGCCTGCCCGTGTCGATGCTCCTCGCCTGCGCGGTGTGCGCGGTCGTGGCGGCCGTCACGGGCCCCCTGCTCATGCGCCTGAACGGCCTCCAGTCCGCGATCGCCACGTTCTCGCTGCTGCTGATCGTCGACAACGTGGTCATGAACTGGGGGGCGGTGACGGGCGGGCCGAGCGCGCTGATCGGCGTCACCGAGTCCACGACGGTGCTCCAGGTGTGGCTCGCGCTCGTGGCCGCCGCCGTCCTGTGCCACCGGTTCGCCCGCTCCAACGCCGGCCTCCGGCTGCGCACGTCCCGCGAGGACGAGGTCGCCGCCCGGGCCCTCGGCATCAACGTGCCGCGGGAGCGGCTCAAGGCGTTCGTGCTCAGCGCCGTGATCGCGGGACTGGCCGGCGCGCTGTTCGGGCACCGGCTCAGCACGCTCAACCCCGAGGACTTCGGGCTTAAGATGACCTTCTTCGTGCTGGCGATGCTGATCATCGGAGGCATGCGCAGCCTCTCCGGCGCCGTGCTGGGCGCGCTGGTCGTGACGCTCCTGACGGAGGTCCTCCTCCGGTTCGAGGGGGGCGTCGAGATCGGGCGGTACGTGGTGACGGGTCCGGCCGGCCTGCGCGAACTGGGGCTGGCCGCCGTGCTCATCGTCATCCTGATCCGGCGTCCCGAAGGCATCACCCGCGGCCGCGACATCGTCCCGCCGCGGTGGCGGGCCGCCCGCGCCCGCCCTGTCCGACCGGTGGCGCGGCAGGGGTCGGCCGACCCCGAGCCGCTCGACGAAGGAGCTCAGGTCCGATGAAGGTGATGCTGACGGGAGCGACCGGCTGCATCGGCGGCGCGGTCGTGGACGCGCTGCTCGCCCGCGACCACGAGGTCCACGCCCTCGTGCGCACCGCCGAGAAGGCGGACGGGCTCGCCCGGCGCGGCGTGCGCGCCCATGTGGGCGGCCTGGCGAGCCGGCGCCTGGTCCTCGGCCTGATGCGGGAGACGGACGGCCTGATCCACACGGCGTTCGCCGTGGGCGACGAGGACGGCCGCGCGGAGCTGGACTTCATCTCCACCGCGATCTCCGGCCTGTCCGGGACCGGCAAACCCTTCGTCTACACCTCCGGCCTGTGGGTGCTGGGCGAGTCGGCCGGCGCGGCCCTCGACGAGACGGCCCCCTACGCCCCGACGCCGCTGGTCGCGTTCCGTCCGAAGGCGGAGCGGCTCGTCCTCGAAGGGGTGAACTTCGGGATCAGGGCGTCGATCGTCCGGCCCGGGGTGGTGCACGGCGGCCCGGGCGGGTTGATCGAGATGCTCGCGCGGAGCGTCGACGGTGACGGCCACGTCGTCCATGTGGGCGACGGGACGCAGCGCTGGCCGATGGTGCACCGCGACGACCTGGCCGATCTCTACGAGCGCGTCCTCGTGGACGCGCCCGCCGGCAGCATCTGGCACGGGGTCGCCGAGCCGGGCGTCCCCGTCCGCGACATCGCCGCCGCCGTCGCCACCGCCGTCGGGTGCGAGGGCAGGGTCCGCGCACGCGACGTGGCGGACGCGCGCGCGGAGCTCGGCCTGCTCGCCGACGCGCTCGCCGAGAGCCAGGTGGTCTCCGGCGCGAAGGCGCGGGAGCTCCTCGGCTGGCGGCCCCAGGCGCCGGGCGTCGTCGAGGCGCTGTCCCGCGAGGACCGCTACCTCCGCCCGGATCCGGAGCAGGGCTCCCCCGAGACCAGGTCGGTGTGACGGTGGGCGGGGAGCCTCCGCGGCCGGGCCCTTCCCCGGGGAAGGGCCCGCTGGCCTGGTCTTACGGCGACCTCACTGGATATGGTGTCGGCCCGGAGGAGCCGCCGGCGTTCCGCGTCGCGGCGGCCCTTCCCGCGAGCAGGAGGTCGATGGCGTGATGCAGGCGGGACTGGACGGGTGCGCCCTCGCCGAGGGCCCCGGTCCTCGTTGCCGGGCTCGCTGAGATGCCGCCGGTGAAGGCTCTGGAGACCATCAGGGTGGTCCTCGTCGACGACCACCCGGTGGTCCTGTCCGGGCTGCGCACCCTCCTGGGCGAGTTCGACGACCTGGAGGTGGTCGGCACGGCGACCACCGGCACCGAGGCGCTGAACGTGTGCCGGGCCGCGCGGCCCGACGTGGTCGTCCTCGACCTGCGCATCCCCGCGCCCTCGGGGCCCGGCCTGGTCGCCCGGCTCGGGGACACCGCGCCGGACGCGCGGATCGTGCTGCTGTCGACCCAGATCGACGCCCGGGACGTGTCGTGGGCGAGCCAGTCCGGCGTGTCCGGGTTCGTGCTCAAGGGCGACGACCCCGGCCAGATCGCGGTCGCCGTCCGCCGGGTGGCCGCCGGCGAGTCCTTCGTCTCGGCGGAGCTCTCGGGCGCCCTGCTCAAGTCGGTGCGCGCCGAGGAGCGGACGCGCCCGGAGTTCACCCGGCGGGAGCTCGAGGTGCTGCGGCACCTCGCCAGGGGGGCGAGCAACCGCCAGATCGCGCGGTCGCTGTCGGTCTCGGAGCGGACCGTCAAGGCGCACCTGACGGCCGTGTTCGGCAAGCTCCAGGTGCGGGACCGGACGGGCGCCGTCGCGGAGGCGTTCCGCCAGGGCATCGTGACGCTCGAAGACTGACCGGTCCCGGGTCGTCGCTCAGGTGCCGGACGTGAGCTGCCGCCGCAGGTCCGGCACGATGAGCTGGATCCGGGTTCCGCCGGTGCGCCGCACCACGCGCATCTCCCCGCCGAGTTCCTCCATGCGCTCGGCGACCCCGGTCAGGCCGTAGTGCCCGGTGGCGGCGGCCGCGCGGCCGATCCCGACCCCGTCGTCGGAGACCGACAGCTCCAGGCGGCGCCCCTCGACGGAGACCTCGATGCCGGCCGTTCGCGCACCAGCGTGCTTCTCGACGTTGAGCACGAGTTCGCCGACACAGCGCAGCAGGCTCATGCGGGCCGCCGAGGACAGCGCCGGTTCCTCGCCTCGCACGGTCACGGGGCACTCGACGCCCGTCCTGTTCGCGAAGTCGTCGGCGATGAGCCGGACGGCAGGGAACAGCCCGCCGGTGGGAGGTTCGCGCCGCAGCTCGACGATGGCCTGACGGCCCTCGCGGACGCCCGCCTGCGCCTGCTCCCGCGCGTCCGCGATCAGCTGCCGGGCGCGGGAACCGCCGTCGGACCGCTCCAACGCCAGCACGGCGGAGGCGAGGCCCAGGTCCAGGGCGTAGAAGCGCTGCACGAGCCCATCGTGGATCTCGCGCGCGAGTCGGGTGCGTTCGGCGAGGATGCCGAGGCGCTGGTTCGCCTCCGCGAGCCTGCGGTTGTAGAGCGCGAGCGCGAGCAGGTCGGCCAGCGAGGCGAAGAACTGCGGCGAGACGACGTGCGCCCGCCGGTCCACGACGAGGGTCCCGAGCTCCAGTCCGGCACGTTCCAGGCACGTCTCGACCACGGATCCGGCGGCCGTGGACGCGGCCGCCATGTGCGGCCCGATCCACAGGTGGGAGCCGTCCTCCTGCCGGACCCCGACGCGGCACGCCCGAGCGCCGAACTGGCGGCGGACCCGGTCCACGATCTCCTGCAGGGACTCCTCCACGGCGTTGCGCGCCGCCAGCTTCTGCCCGAACAGGTAGAGCGCCTCCGACTCGGCCGCGCGCTGCTTGGTGTCCTCGTACAGCTGGGCGCGCTCGATGGCGACGGCCACCTGCCCGGCGATGACCTGCGTCAGGGCGATGTGCTCGGGGCTCACCGTGTGGAAGGGGTCCTTGCTGCACAGGACGAGGCAACCGTAGGTGCGCCGCGTGGAGCTCAGCTGCACCGCGACCGCGCTCTTGATGCCCTCGCGCATCACGGCGCGCCGCTCGGCCGGCGCCAGGCTGGCGTACCCGGTCTCCGGGTCCTGGGCGTTGAACGTCACCGGGTCGCTCGACCGGAAGGCGCGGCCCGCGAGCGTCCGGGACGTGTGCAGTTCGTGGACGTCGATGCCCGGGGAGAGCCCGTGGGCGAAGCCGCGGTCGCCCTTCCCGACCAGCTGCTCGGTCCGCTCGTCGGCGAAGTAGATGACGCCGCTGCCGAGCCCGGTCAGCTCGATGCTCGACCGGACCGAGATGTCGAGCACCTGCTCCAGTTCGAGGGCGCTGTTGAGCGCCATCGTGACCCGGCTCAGCGCGGCGACCTGGGGCCGCGTCATCACCGGGTGGTCGCTCTGCGTCATCTCCGCCTCCGCTCGCGGTACCCCGAGAACGCCAAGGTGAACAGGCAGGATACGCGGCGGACCGACGCCGACGACAGCGTCCGGCCGGGCCGCGGCGCGGGGCGCGGGGACCCCGCCCGCCCCTCAGCCTCGCCTGGGGCGCAGGGCCGCGGGCCCGTTGCGGACCATCGACGGGAGGGTGCGCCACCAGGCCAAGGTGGGGTCGGGGTCCAGACCCGCTCCCATGCGGTGGAGCTGGTCGGCGTGCCATTGGACGTTCAGCGCACTGTCCAGGGGGCGGATGTCGGTGAGGCGCCCCACCAGCCGGCGGGCGCCGACGCCGATGGCGGGGACCTCCAGCCGTTCCCGGCCGTGTTCGAGGAGGGCCCGGGGCGCGTCCGGCAGGAGGCAGGCGGGCCGTCCGATGCCGACGATGTCGCAGTCGCGGTCGGCGAGGGCGCGCTCCATAGCGGCACGGGTGCGGAACCCTCCGGTGACGGCGATCGGCGTCCGGCCGGCGATGGCGCGGACCGTCCGGGCGTAGTCCAGGAAGTAGGCTTCGCGCGCCCGGGTGGACTCGGCCATCACGCCCATCATGGCCGGGGCCTCGTAGGAGCCTCCGCTGATCTCGATGAGGTCGACGCCCTCGGCGACGAGGGCGCGGACGACCTCGCGGGACTCCTCCTCGGTGAATCCGCCGCGCTGGAAGTCGGCGGAGTTGAGCTTGACGCCGACGGAGAACCCGGGAGCGACGGCGGCGCGGACGGCGCGCAGGACGTCCAGCAGGAAGGCGCGGCGGCGTCCGGGGTCGCCGCCCCAGGCGTCGTCGCGCCGGTTGGACCGGGGCGACAGGAACTGGGTGACCAGGTAGCCGTGCGCCCCGTGGATCTGCACCCCGTCGAACCCGGCGGCCTCGACGACGGCGGCGGCGGTGCCGAACCGCGTGATGATCTCGCGGATCTCCCCGTCGGTGAGCGCGCGGGGCCGGGCGGCCCCGGGCACGCGGGCCGCGATCGCGCTGGGCGCGACCGGGCGGGTCCGCCCGGTGCGCCGGTTGGCCTGCCGGCCGGGGTGGTTGAGCTGCACCCAGATCGGCCCGCCGCTCTCGTGGTAGCTCTCCGCCCAGCGGGTCAGCGCGGGCAGGTGGCGGTCGTCCTCGATGACGACGTTGCCGGGCTCGCTCAGATGCCGGCGGTCGACCACGGCGTTCCCGGTGATCAGCAGGCCGTATCCGCCGGTCCCCCATCGGCGGTAGAGGGTCTCCAGCCGGCCGCCGGGCGCGCCGTCGACCCCCGCGAGCCCCTCGCTCAGGGCCGACTTCATGAGCCGGTTGGGCAGGGTCAGGCCCGACCGCAGGGTCAGGGGACCGCCCAGGTCGCCGTCAGGACTGGTCGGGGTGGAACTCATGGCTCACTCCTCGCGGCCGCCTGCGCCGTGCCGCCGCGGGACGAGGTCCTCGCTGCCGGCACGTAGATCGCGTTTCTGCGGGAGCCTACGTGGTCGAGAGCGCCATGCCTCCCCCCACCGGGGTTCAGTCGCGGTTGGGGACGACGACCACCGGGCATCGGGCGTGGTGCAGCACCGTGTGGTTGACCCGGCCCAGCGCCATTCCGGCCAGTGGGGCGCGCCTGCGTCGCGCACCCACGACGACCAGCCCGGCGTGTTCGGACGCCTCCACCAGCGCCCGGGCGGGAGTGCGTTCGGAGACGAGCTGGTCGACCGCGACGTCCGGGTACCGCTCGCGGTAGCCGGCCAGGGCCTCCGACAACTCCAGGTCTTCGATCACCCGGCGGCGCGGCGAGAACTCGCCGCCCACCGCATGAAGGGCGAGGATCCTAGAACCGCGCGAGGCGGCCTCTTTGAACGCCCACTCGATGAAGTCGCGTTCGCCGTCCACCCCCTCGATCCCGATCACGATCTCCGCCGGGGCGTCGGACGGGTACGCCGCCGAACGCGACACCACCAGCACCGGGCAGCGGGCGTGCGCGGCGGTGTAGAGGCCGACGGAGCCGAACAGCAGGCCCTCGAACCCGCCCTGACCTCGCGATCCCACCGTCACCAGGTCCGCGTGCTCGCTCTCCTCCACCAGCGTCCGGGCCGGGTCGGCCGGGACCAGCCGCGTCTCGACGTCGGCCTCCGGGCGCAGCTTCAGCGCGTACTGGCGGGCCTCATTGAGCAAGTCCTCGCGCTCGGCGATCAGGCGGCGCAGCGCGTCCGGCGGGATCGTCCCCTCGTCCAGCAGAGCACGCGAGCCGTGCACCAAGAGGAGCGGCCGCTGACGGCGGTCGGCATAGTCCGCCGCCCAATCAAGTGCCCGCCACGCATGCACAGACCCATCGATACCCACCACGACCGGACCCGGCATCGCCCACTCCTCCTCAGCCCGCTTCCCGTTCACCTCCGAAGCTAGGGCGGAGCACGCCGGGTGCTCTGCGGCCGAAAGTCCCGGCGTCCAGGGACGACGGTCACCGGTTCGATGCGCCGCGCGGAGTCAGCGGTAGCGGTTGAGGATGCCGCGGTGCTGCTGAAGCGCCGGTGACATCGCGACGCGAGGCTCCTGCATGAGGTTGCGGGCCATGGGCCCCGCCGCCTTCTCGCCCTTGCCGAACGCCTCGGCGAGGTGTGCGGCGTGGGCGGGTTTGAGGCTTTCGCCGAACGGCGCCTCGTAGGGGTCGGTGACCGCTTCGACCAGGCACGGCCCCGGCTCCGCCATGGCCTGCCGGAACACGTCCGCGGCGTCGCCGGGCTCCACGATGCGGAAGGCGTTCAGCCCGCACGCCCGGGCGACCGAGGCGAAGTCGATGGGGTGGAGGTCGCAGCCGTGCTGGGGGTTGCCCAGCAGCGCCGTCTGCTCCCACACCTCCAGGGCGAGGGAGTTGTTGCGCAGCACCACGACCTTGATGGGCAGGTCGTACTGGGCGAGGGTGGCCAGTTCGCCGAGGCCCATGGACAGCGAGCCGTCGCCGGTGAAGGCGATGACCGGCCGGTCGGGGTGGGCGATCTGCGCGCCGATCGCGTAGGGCAGCGCGGCCCCCATGGTGCACAGGGTGCCGGAGAAGGAGTAGTTCATCCCCCGGCGCAGCATGAGCCGCCCGCCCCAGGCGGTGACGGTGCCGGCGTCGCCGGTGACGATCGCGTCGTCGGGCAGGGCCTTGGACAGTTCCCAGGTGACCACCTGCGGGCGCATCGGCGTGCCGGACGCGGCGGCCTGCTCGCCAATCAGCCGCCACCAGTCACGGTAGGTGCGCTGCGCCCGCTCCAGGAAGGACCGGTCGGCCTTGTACTCCAGGTGCGGCAGCAGCGCCTCCAGCACCCCTTCGGCGTGGCCGACGAGGCCGACCTCGACGGGGTAGCGCATGCCGATGCGGTCGGCGTTGAGGTCGATCTGCACGCCGCGCGCCTGCCCGGGCTCGGGCCAGAAGTCGTAGTAGGGGGTGGACGAGCCGACGATCAGGAACCCGTCGCAGTCCTCGAACGCCTCGTGGGAGGCGCGGGTGCCGATCAGCCCCATGCCGCCGGTGGTGTAGGGGCTGTCGTCGGGCACGCAGTCCTTGCCGAGACCGGCCTTGACGATCGGTGCGCCCAGCGCCTCGGCGACCCGCTCCAGCGTCTCGCCGGCGCCGCGCGCGCCGGCGCCGGCGCAGATCGCCACCTTCCGGCAGGCGTTGAGCACCCCGGCGGCCCGGCGGATCTGCTCCAGCGGCGGCACCACCGTGAACGGCTGAGCGGCCAGGGACGCGTGCCCGGGGACGTTCTTGTCGGAGACCGTGTCCTGCTCCAGCGTCCAGGACTGGACGTCGATCGGGATCGCCAGATGGGAGGGCGTGCGGTTCATCAGCGCCGACCGCACCGCCAGATCGGTCGCGGTGACCGCGTGGGCCGGGCCCATGATCCGTTCGGAGTACGGGCACGCCCCCTCCAGCACCCGGTCCGACGGCAGATCCTGCAGGAAGTGGGAGCCGATCGTGTCGTGGTAGGACAGACCGGTGATCGCGATGACCGGCGCACCGTCGATCCGCGCGTCGTACAGCCCGTTGAGCAGGTGGACCGCGCCGGGACCGGCGGTGGCCGCGCACGCGGCCGGGCGTCCGGTGAACTTGGCGTAGCCGACGCAGGCGAGCGCCGCGTTCTCCTCGTGCCGCACGTGGACCAGCCGCATCCCCGGATGCGTCCGCAACGCTTCGAAGAAGCCGTTGATCTGGTCGCCGCAGATGCCGAAGCAGGTGTCCACACCCCAGTCCAGGAGTCGTTCCACGACCAGGTCAGAGGTGGTCTTCGACGACGAATCGGGCATATCGGTGACCGTCCTTCCAGCGCAGACACCCGGCAGGTACCCGCCCGTTCCGGAACGATGTCAGGGGCCGTGGTCAACGCGGAGCGGTGGTCGCGGCGGCTCGGCGGCCGGGGCGCCTACGCGCCGGTGGCGGGGGTCCGGACGGCGATCATGGCGATGTCGTCGGCCCCGTTGATCGGCAGGACGTCCAGGAGGGCGTCGCACAGGTGCTCCAGGGGCCGGTGGGCGAGCGTGCAGGCGCGGCGGCGAAGCCGCGACAGGCCCCTGTCCAGATGCTCGCTGGGATGTTCCACGAGGCCGTCGGTGTACAGCAGCAGGGTGGAGCCGGGCGGGAGCGGTTCCGTCGAGCTGTGGAAGGTCTCGAAGGGCAGGCCCAGCAGCGGGTTGGCCGCTTCTTCGAGGAAGCGGCCGTCGCCGTCCGAGGTGAGCAGCAGCGGCGGCGGATGCCCGGCCACGGCGTAGTTGAGCTGCCATCGGCCGGGTTCGGGTTCTTCGACGCGGGCCAGGACGCAGGTGGCCGTCGCGTCCGGCGCCACCGTCTCCATGGCGCTGTTCAGGCGGCGCAGGATCTCGCCGGGCGGGGCGAGGCGATCGGCGGTCAGCACGCGCAGCATGTTGCGGAGCCGGCTCATGTCGACGGCGGCGGCCAGGTCGTGGCCCGCCACGTCGCCGATGGCCACCACGGTCGCGCCGTCGGGCAGGACGAACGAGTCGTACCAGTCGCCTCCCACTTCGGCCGCCGCGGGGCTGGCCAGGTACCGGGCGACGATGCGCAGGTCGTCGAGTTCCGGCGGCTCGGCGAGCAGGCCGTGCTGCAGGGCCAGGGCGACCTGCTGGGTCCGGTGGAACCGGACGGCGCCGCTCAGCACGTCGTGGGTGTGCTCGAAGATCTGCCGCATCAGGTCGACGTCCTCCGGGCTCATCGGGTCGCGGTCGCCGAGCCTCGCGGCGGTGACCATCGCCGCCACGGCCCCGTCCACGACGACCGGCATCAGCACGACGCTGGTGGCGCCGGCCTTGGTGAGCCAGGCGGTGGTGCTCTTGGGCAGCAGGTCCGCCGGCGGCCGGCCCGCCGGGAAGGTGCGCTGCAGCGGGCGGCGCCGCTCCAGCGCGCGGGCGAACCCGCTGTCGGGGGCGAACCGCTCCTCACCGGTGGGCGGCTGCCGCGGCAGCCCGCCGCTCGCGGCGGTGGCGACACGGCGCACGGTGATCGGGGCACCCGCGGGACGCGCGCCGAGGTCGGGGAGCAGGTGGACGCCGCACCCGTCGGCGAGCGCGGGGACCAGCACCCCGACGAGGGCGGCGAACACATCGCTCAGCGCGGTCCGCTCGGCCGCGGCCGCGGCGGCGCGGTCGAGCAGCTCGCGGCGCTGCCGCTCCCGCCACTCCCGCTCCACGTCGAAGCAGGTGCCGATCCATTCGATCACGGCGCCGTCCTCGATCACCGGCGCGGCCCGCACCTCGAAGTGCCGGTACTCGCCCTCCTGGGTGCGGACGCGGTAGACGTAGTGCCACGGGCGGGCCAGCCGGCGCGTCTCGCCCCACGACCGCGACGTGGGCTCGCGGTCGTCGGGGTGCAGCACCCGCATCCAGCCGTCGCCGAGGAACTCCTCCCGGCTCTGCCCGGTGATCCGCTCCCAGCCGCCGCTCGATTCGGTCACGTGGCCGTCCGCGTCGGTCACCCACACCACCTGCGCGTTGATCCACACCAGGCTCTCCAGCCGGCGCCGGGACCGCCTCTGCTCCTCGGTCGCCCGGTCCGCCCGCTCGACCGCGGCGACCTGCTCGGTGACGTCGACCGCGACCACCAGCACCCCGGGCCGCTCGTGGGTGAACCGCGAGAGGCTGAAGGAGAAGTACCGCTCCCGGTCCTCGGCGCCCGCACCGGCCGGCTTCACCGGCGCCGCGACCAGGCTGACCGGTTCACCGGTGGCCAGCACACGATCGAACAGCTCGCCGTAGTCCTGCTTGGCAGCGGCGCCGAACGCCTCCCCGATCGGTTCGCCGAGCGGGCGGTCTCCGACGAACGCCCGGTAGGCGAGGTTGGTGTACACCAGCCGGTGATCCGGCCCGATCGTCAACGCGACCGCGACCGGCGCCGGATCGAAGGCCTCCAGCGCAAGCCACCCCATGCCGTGTCCGCCCGCGCCCCCCATGCGCCAGCCCCCCGTCCCCGGTCATCCGGTCCTCACAGCTCCCCCGCCGACGCTCCTCCCATTCCCCACCGGCTCACGGCACAACGATGCACACAGCCGCCGGTCACCTTGTCGTCGACCGGCGCGTGCTGTCTCTGCGAACGATGGACCAGGATGCGGTCCGGGCATCGGGTTTCTCTCCGAGCGCGGCACGCGCGCATGCCGCGCCCTGGTCGCGCAGCGATTGCGCGACCGTCGTCAATCCGAGTCGGGCCGCCACCGCCGCGTCATCCCATCCGGTCACCGCGACGTCGTCGGGGACGACGCGGCGGGCGGCACGGGCCGCGTGGACGACCCCGGCCGCCTGCTGATCGCTCATGGCGGCGATCGCGTCGGGCGGCTCGGGGGCGGCGAGCAGGGCCGCCGCGATCCGCTCGGCCTCGGCCGCGTCATTGCGCGCGCATACCGCGATGGTCACGTCGCGCCAGGCGATGCCGGCGTCCTCGGCCGCTCGCCGATAGCCCTCCAGCCGCTCCCGCGTCACCGGGAACAGGACGTCGGTGATGTCCGCGCCGCTGGTGACCGTGCTGGTCCGGTCTCGGGAGAGCGGAAAGCTCACGATCGCCGGACGCTCGGCGCCCGCGAACGCGATCGCGCCCACCGCGCGTGCCGCAGCACGGTTGTCGATGCTCACCAGCCCCATCCCGCCCACCTTCGGCCCGCCGTGGACGACCGCGGGACGCTTCATCGCCCGGACGGCCGCCAAGACCGGGTCGTCGTCGGACGTGGTCCAGACGATGAACCCGTCGACGGCGGCGGCGGTGACCCGCGGGACGTCGTCGGCGGCGCCGGTGATCGGCAGGATGGTCATGCCGTAGCCGCGGTCGGCGCAGACATCGGCGATTCCGGCGAGGAAGGAGACCGCCTCCGGATCGTCGAACGCGTAACTCAGATGCTCGCCCATCACGACACCGAGCGTCTGGGTCCTCCCCCGGCGCAGCGACCGGGCGCTCGGGTCGGGCCCCGCGTACCCGAGCCGGGCCGCCGCGGCGTGCACCTTCGCCCGGGCCTGGTCCGACACGCGCTCCGGCCGGTTGTAGGTGTACGAGGCGGTCATGACCGACACGCCGGCCAGCTCGGCGACCTGGGCGAGGGTCACCCGCTTCGAACCCACGGACGATTCCACGGGCTCCAGCCTAGCCTGGCGTGTATCGTTACACATATGCCGAAGGCCCCCGGTTCGCGCCACCTGATCGTCTCGGCGTACGTGCTCTTCGCCGCGTTCGGCGCGTTCTGGGGCGTGTGGGGCGCCTCCGTGCCGCGGGTCCAGCACCAGGCCGGCATCGGGGACGGCCGGCTCGGGTTCGCGCTGCTGTTCGTGGGCGCGGGCGCCCTTCCCGCGATGCTGCTGGCCGGCCGGGCACTGGACCGGTGGGGACCGCCGGTCGCTGCCGCGGCCATCGCCGCCCTCGGCATCGCCGGTGCCGGGCTGTCGCTGACGGCGGTGGACTCCGCGAGCCTGTGCGCCGGGCTGGCCCTGGTCGGCGCCGCCAGCGGAGCCGCCGACGTGGCCATGAACGCGGTCGCCGGACGAACCGAAAGGGTCACCGGCCGGCCCGTCCTCACCCGCGCCCACGGCGTCTTCTCCGGGCTGGTGGTCGTCGCCAGTCTCGCCACCGGGCTGGCGTCGGCGGCGTCCCTACCGCTCGCGGTGCCGTTCGCGGCCGTAGCCGCCCTCTGCCTGCTGGCCGGTGCCGCCGTGTACGGGACGCCGCCTGCCGGTGCCGCCGCTCAGGGACACGACCGCGTCCCCGCTGCGGCTCCGGCACCGCTTGGGCGGCACAGGACCGTCCCCTTGCTGCTGATCGGAGTCCTGGGCGCGCTTGCGTTCGCCAGCGAGAACGCGCACCAGAGTTGGAGCGCGGTCTTCGCCCACGAAGAGCTTCGCTCAGGCGGGGGCCTGAGCGCCGTCGCACCTGCCGTGTTCGCCGGCACGGTCGCGGTCACAAGGTTCTCCATGGGCGGCCTCAAGACCGTTCACGCTCGGACCGTTCTCCTTTGCGGCGCTTTCGCCGCCGCGTCCGGCGCGCTCCTCATCGCCGCCGCGCCCACGCTGCTCATCGCCGCGCTGGGTCTCGCGTCGGCCGCCGCCGGGACCGCGGTACTGTTCCCGACCCTCCTCGGCGTCGTCTCGGCGAACGTCGACGAGTCCTACCGGGGCCGCGCGACATCGGTCGTCACAGCCGTGGCCTACCTCGGGTTCCTGGTCGGACCGGTCTACGTCGGGCTGTGGGCCGAGGCCGCGGGGCTCCGCGGAGCCATGGTCGCGGTCGCGGCCCTCGCGGGCATCCTGTTCGCCCTCACCCCGGCGCTGCTCCGCCTGAGCGCACCTGCCGCTAAAGGCCGCCGCGACGGGGTCAAGAAGGAAAGGGCGCCACGCCCGGACGGCGGCCGGCTCACGACCTCAGAGTGAGCCGCACACAGCGAGTGTCAGGAGAGTGCGCGCACGTAGTGCAGCAGTTCGACGTGTTCGCCGGAGGGCGCGGTGCCCTTGCCGCGGCCTTGGAGAGTGAAGCCGGCTGAGGCGAGGACGCGCTGCGAGGCGATGTTCTCGGGCGAGGTACGTGCGGTGAGTTCGCGCAGACCGCTGTCGTGGGCGAAGGACGCGGACAGGTCGAGCGCAGCGGTCGTAAGTCCGGACCCGCGGTGCTGCGGGTGCACCCAGAAGCCGACCTCGGCCTGCCGGTCGCGCACGTCGAAGACCACGAGGCTGCCCGCGAACTCGTCGGTCGTCGCGTCGGCGATCGCGAGGACCGCGAGGTCGCCGCGCTCCAGGCCCGGGCGGGCGTCCCGCGTGATCATCGCTTGGACCGACTCGGGGGTGTACTCGGCTTCGGGGAGGTGGCCGTACTGCCGCACCGCCGGGTCGCCGGTGCCCTCGGCGAAGGCGGCGGCGTCCTCGGCGCGCAGGGGGCGCAGCCGTACGCGGTCGTTCTGCAGCGGAAGGAGAGCGGCGTCGAGCATGCAGATAAAACTAACATAGATCGGTTAAGGTACGGCCGTGAGCTATTGGGAGCACCGCAAGCCCGTCCGGCGCGAACGCGCCGTCGATGTGGGCTCCGTGGCGCGGGTGGCGGTGGCGTTGCTGGACGAGGGCGGGCTGCGGGCGCTGACGCTGCGCGCGGTGGCGAACCGGCTGGGGGTGGCGCCGGCGAGCCTGTACTCGCGGGTGGCCTCGGTCGACGACCTGTTCGATCTCGCCCTCGACGCGGCGCTGGGAGCGGATGCGGAGGTCCAGGGCCTCATCGCCGGGGCGGATCTGGACGCCCTCATGCTCGGCTGCTACCGGCATCTGGTGCGTCATCGGTGGGCGTGCCAGGTGATCGCGATGCGCGCTCCGCGAGGGCCGCACTACCTGCGCTTGTCGGAGCGGATGTGCCAACTGCTGGCCGATGCCGGTGCGCAGGACCCCTTGAGCGCCTCTTACGCACTGTCGAACTTCGTCATCGGCAGCGCCACCACGGCGCACACGGTGAGCAGCGAGCGCACCGCACCGGTCGACCCCGCAGTGGCCCCGACGTACGCGAGACTGCACCAGCGGCACGACGTCGACGCAGAGGCGATCGTCATCGCAGGTCTTGCCGCCCTGCGCAGCCACCGCTCCTGACGAGGTCAGCCGGCCGGCCGATCACGCGCGAAGACCGGCGCGCTCTGGGAGGCGGCCACGTTCGTTGGCCTTTCGAGGTGCTTCCGAAGAGGATTGCGGGAGGAGAGGCGTACCACCTGGGAGGGAACGATGCTGTTCAGGCGGGAAGTCCTTGAGGGGATCGCGGGCGGGCGGATCGACCGGGTGTTCCGGGTGTGGGCCGAGCCCCGGGTCCGCGCGGGGAGCACCCAGCGCACCTGGGCGGGGGTCATCGTCATCGACTCGGTCACGCCCGTGACGCCCGAGGAGATCACCGAGGAGGACGCCCTCCGTTCGGGTTTCGCGGACCGCGCGGCGCTGCTCACCGCCCTGTCCAAGAGCCGCAAGGAGGGCGGCTACCACCGCGTCATGCTCCACCTGGGCGGCCCCGATCCCCGATCGGAGCTGGCCGCGAACGCCGACCTGACCGACCGGGAACTGTCCGACCTCGCCACCGCCCTGGACGCCATCGACGCCCGGAGCCGCCGCGCCCCCTGGACCCGCGAGGTCCTCCGTCTCATCGAGGAACATCCCGGCCTGCGCGCCCTCGACCTGGCCGAACACTTGGGCCGCGACAAGCTGCCCTTCAAGGCCGATGTGCGTCGCCTCAAAGCCCTCGGCCTCACCGAAAGCCTGGAGACCGGCTACCGGCTCTCCCCGCGCGGCAAGGCTCTGATGGCCTACCTCCGGTCCCTGACCGAATGACCAAACTCCGGAGGGCATGCCGGGTGCCTGGCGCGCCTGCGGCAGGCACCCGCGCGTACGCCTTCCGTCGCCCCGCTACCGGCCCTCCGCTCAGATGCACTCGTTCGGGGCGTACACGTACACCGGTCCCGCGTAGTACTTGTAGGTGCTGCCCCAGCCGTCGTCGTCCGTCGCACCACCGCTCCACTTGCCGATCTGCACCCACGCGCCCTGGAGCTTGCCGTAGGTGAACCCTCCCGACCGCGCGATCGCGCAGTTCTTCCGCGTCGTCGGGCTGTAGTAGACGCGGCACCCACTGTGGAACGCAGCTTCAGCCTCATCCCCTCACGTAAATGATCTTGCGGTCACCGTAGCCCACCGCTGAGCGCGGTGGCAGGGCCGTTCCGGGTCGTCCGGTCGCGGCGTGGCCGGGCTGCCGGGAGCCGGGGAATCCAGGACGATGCACGTGTATCAAGACGACTCAGATCGTGAGGCAGGGTCATGGACGAGTTCGATGTCGTGGTGGTGGGGGCCGGGCCGACCGGGGAGAACCTGGCGGACCGGGCGCACGCCGGCGGGCTGAGCGTGGCGGTCGTGGAGAGCGAGCTGGTCGGCGGGGAGTGCTCGTACTGGGCGTGCATGCCCAGCAAGGCGCTGCTGCGTCCGGCCGCCGCGCTGGCGGACGCGCGGCGGCTGCCGGGCGCCCGCGAGGCGGCCGGCGGGACGCTGGACGCGGCGGCCGTCCTCGAACGCCGGGACGAGTTCACCTCGCACTGGAAGGACGACGGCCAGGTCGACTGGCTGAAGGGGGCCGGGCTCGTGCTGGTGCGCGGCCGCGGGCGGCTGGACGGGGTCAAGCGCGTCGCCGTGGAGACCCCGGACGGCGGGCGGCGGGTGCTGACGGCCCGGCACGCCGTCGCCGTGTGCACGGGCACCCGCGCGGCGCTGCCCGACCTGGCGGGGCTGGCCGACGTCCGTCCCTGGACCAGCCGGGAGGCGACCTCGGCGGCGCGGGTGCCGGCGCGGCTCGCCGTCGTCGGCGGCGGCGTGGTGGCGTGCGAGATGGCCACCGCCTGGCGGGCGCTCGGCAGCGAGGTGGTGCAGCTGGTGCGCGGATCCCGGCTGCTGCCGCGGATGGAGCCGTTCGCGGGGGAACTGGTGGCCCAGGGCCTGCGCGCGGCCGGCGTCGATGTGCGCTTCGGCGCGTCCGTCACCGGCGTCCGCCGCGACGGGCCGGTGACCCTCACGCTGGACGGCGGCGAGACGGTCACCGCGGACGAGGTCCTGTTCGCCACCGGACGGACGCCTGCGACGGCCGACCTCGGGCTGGAGACGGTCGGGCTGGACGCGGGCCGTCCCATCGAGGTCGACGACACCGGACTGGCGGCCGGGGTCCCCGGCGAGTGGCTGTACGCGGCCGGGGACGTCAACGGCCGGGCGCTGCTCACCCACCAGGGCAAGTACCAGGGGCGGATCTTCGGTGCGGTGATCGCCGACCGCGCCGCCGGGCGGACGCTCGACACGGCCGAGTGGGGACGCAGCGTGGCGACCGCGGACGAGCGGGCGGTGCCGCAGGTCGTCTTCACCGATCCGGAGGCGACGGCCGTCGGGCTCACCCTGGAGCAGGCGACCCGCGCGGGGCACCGGGTCCGGGCGGTCGACTACGACCTCGGCAGGGTGGCCGGCGCCTCCCTGTACGCCGACGGCTACCAGGGCCGTGCCCGCGCGGTCGTCGACCTGGACCGCGAGATCCTCCTCGGCGTCACCTTCGTCGGCGCGGGCGTGGCCGAACTCCTCCATTCGGCCACCATCGCCGTCGCCGGCGAGGTCCCCGTCTCCCGCCTGTGGCACGCTGTTCCCGCCTACCCCACGATCAGCGAGGTCTGGCTCCGTCTACTGGAGACCTATCGCGGCTAAAGACTGAGACCACGGACGCCCACGGGCGCCGTCAGGCCGCTGGCCTTCTCCGATGACGGCGACGTCCACCACGTCACTCCTCGCTCTTGCGCGGCTCCAGGCGCGGAGCGGGAGTGCGCGCGGTCGACGTTGCGGGCGATGTGCGGCGTGTGGCGCGGGAAGGTGCGGTACCGGCGGCGAGCAGGGCCGCGAGGACGGCGACGGCGGTCAGCACCAGGAACATGCGGGGGTAGCCGCCGAGTGCGGCGGCGATGGCGGCTCCGGCGAAGGGCGCCACGGCCGTGGCGGTGGTGATGGGAGCGGCGAGGATGCCCGACAGGGCGCCGTAGGACGCGGTGCCCCAGCGGTCGGAGACGGCGGTCGCCTGGAGCAGGGTGGCGATGCCGCGGGTCGTGCCGGCGAGGAAGGCGACGGCGATGAGCAGCGTCACGGGTCCGGGGATGGCGGCGAGAGCCGCGGTGGTGGCGGCCGACAGCGCGAGGATCCAGACGGTCCGTGCACGGACGCTGGTGCGGCGGACCAGCGCGCCGTAGCCGAGGCGTCCGGTGACCTGGCCGATGCCGCCGAGGCCGAGTGCCCAGGCGGCGGTGCTGCCGCTGGCGCCGCGCGAGGTGAGCAGCGGGATGAGGTTGATCATCACCGCGTACATCGCGAACGCCGACAGGGTGAGCGCGGTGGCCAGCAGGAGGAACGGCCTGCTGCGCACAGTGGCCGACACCCCGGACCTGGACCGGTCGTGCGGACGGCTGGGCTTGCCTGGTGCGGCCTGAGGTGGCGGGGGCCAGGGGCGGCGCAGGGCCAGCAGGTGCAGCGGGACGGTCACGACCGCCAGTACCGCCGCCAGCACGACGTAGACGCCGCGCCAGGTCAGGTGGGCCGACAGCGTGTCGGTGAGCGGCGCGAAGACGGTGCTGGCCAGGCCCGCGACCAGCGTGAGGGTGGTCAGGGCGGCGAGGTGGTGCGGGGCGTAGTAGCGGGTGAGCGCGGCGAAGGCGGGCTGGTACAGCACGGCGGACATCGCGACGCCGGCCAGCAGCCAGGCTCCGGCGAACGTCCACAAGGTGGGTGCGGTGGCCACGGCCAGGACGGCGAGCACGGCGAGCGCCGAGCCGCCGGTCATCAGGACGCGGGGGCCGTGCCGGTCCAGCGCGCGCCCGACCGGGACGCCGGCCAGCGCGGCGACGATGAGCGAGGCGGAGAACGCGGCGGTGATGGCCGCGGTGGACCAGCCGGTGTCGCGGGTGATGTCCTGCGCGAGGACGGGGAAGGCGTAGTAGAGCACGCCCCAACTGGTGATCTCGGTGACGCAGAGGGCGAGCAGCGGGACGCGGGACACCGTGCCGGGGCCGGCGGCGGAGGTGTCCGCCGCCGATCCCGGTGCGGGAGTGCCACGGCTCATCAGGTCGTCGCCCCGTCAGGCACCACTGTGTTCGGCCTCTCCGGAGTAGCCGTGAACGTGCCCGGTTGCGAATCCCAGGCCAGCGGGGACTCCGATGCCGATGCTGACCGGTTCGGGGGCCGCGGGGCCGCAGCATGACCCGCCGTCGGGTTCGGACTGGGCGGCCGGGGCGGGCGTCGCCTCGGTGGAGCACGAAGTCCCGCAGTTGTCATCCTGGCCGGCGCTCGGGTTGGCGGCGCCCGGCAGCAGGTCGTCGGTGACCAGGCTGGTGGAGCACACACCGGTTTCGGGCAGGTCGAGCTGGACGGTGTCGGCGGCTTCGCGGTCGCCGGCGAGCGCGGCGGCGATGGAGCGGACCTGCTCGTACCCGGTGGCCATCAGGAACGTGGGGGCGCGGCCGTAGCTCTTCATCCCGGCCAGGTAGAGACCGGGCTCGGGGTGGGCGAGGTCGCGTTCCCCGTGCGGCGGGACGGTCCCGCAGCTGTGGAAGTTGGGGTCGATCAGCGGGGCGAGCCTGACCGGCGCCTCGGTGGCGGGGTCGAGCTCGACCCGGACTTCGCGCAGCATGTCCAGGTCGGGCCGGAAACCCGTCGCGGCGACCACGACGTCGGCTTCCAGGACGCGCGGGCCGTCCGGAGTCTGGCCGTCGACCCGGACGGATCCGGCTTCACCGTCCGGGGTGGCGAGACCGGTGATGGTGAAGCCGCGCACCAGGTCGATCTCACCGCTCTCCACGGCCGCCTTCAGGCGGGTGCCGAGCGCGCCGCGCGCGGGGAGGCCGTCGGCGTCGCCGCCGCCGTAGAGACGGGCCACCGATGCACCGCGCACCGCCCAGGTGACGCGGGTGCCGGGCTCGTTCTTGGCGAGTTCGGCCAGGGCGAGGAGGGTGTTGGCGGCCGAGTGCCCCATCCCGACCAC
>NZ_JBFARO010000068.1:0-40558 GCF_040677125.1 Actinomadura sp. NPDC049382 | reverse complement strand
CGGGCGGCGCCGGCGCCGAGGTCGCGGCCGTGCTGCGCTTCGTCGCGGGCCACGAACCACCGGGCGGCGCGGGCCAGGGCGCCGTCCGGCGGCTGCTGTCGATCGGGCGCACCTCCGGCACCGACCTCGCGCACGGCGTCCTCGCGGGCTGCCGCGCCGCCCTCGCACTGACCGCGCCCGACGTCGTCGACGTTCCGAGGGTTCCTGCATGAGCGCAGCGAACCGGGGGGTGCGGGGGGTCGAACCTCCGCGGGGGGCGCGCATGAGCGACTGGGTCGAGGTGCGGCGGGGCAGCTACCACGACTCGGTCACGCTCATGCGGGTCAGCCGGCGGCTGGCGGAGCGCCCCGGCGTCGCCGGCGCGATGGTGGCCATGGGCACCGAGCTGAACCGGGAGATGCTCGCGCGGATGGGCTTCGCCGTCCCGGACGGGACGGGCCCCGACGACCTGGTCGTGGCGATCCGGGCGGACGGCGGCGTCCTCGACGAGGCGCGGGAGGCGCTCGACGGGCTGCTGACCGAGGAGTCCCGGCCGCCGGCCGGCGGCGGGCTGCTCGGCACCCCGGAGCCGCCGCGCACGACCCGGTCGGCGGCGGCGGGCGCGGACGCGACCGTCGCGCTGCTGTCGGTGCCGGGCCCGCACGTGTTCCCCGAGGCGATGGACGCGCTCGACGCCGGCCTCAACGTGATGATCTTCAGCGACAACGTGCCGCTCGCCCAGGAGATCGCGCTGAAGGAGGCGGCGGCGCGGCGCGGCCTGATCGTGATGGGCCCCGACTGCGGGACCGCGGTGGTCGGCGGCGCGGGCCTCGGGTTCGCGAACGCGGTCCGGCCGGGGCCGGTGGGCGTCGTCGCGGCGTCCGGGACGGGCGCGCAGCAGCTGATGTGCCTGCTGGACGCGGCGGGCACCGGCGTGAGCCACGTCCTCGGCGTCGGCGGCCGCGACCTGTCGCCCGAGGTGAGCGGCCGGTCGGCGCTGTCGGCGCTCGCCGCGCTGGACGCCGACCCGGGCACCGAGCTGATCGTGCTGGTGTCCAAGCCGCCCGCGCCGCAGGTCCTCGACCTGATCCGGGAGGCGGCGCGGCGGCTGGACACCCCGGTGGTGTTCGCGCTGCCGGTGCCCGGCGAGGACGACCTGACCCGGGCCGCGGAGAAGGTGCTGACCGCCCTCGGCCGCGCCGTCCCGGAGTGGCCGCGCTGGACCGCGGCGCGGCGCCCCGCCGTGCCGCCCGACCGCGCGGGCGGGCGGGCGCTGCGCGGGCTGTTCGCGGGCGGCACCCTGCGGGACGAGGCCGCGATGATCGCCGCGGCGGCGCTCGGCCGCGACCTGGAGGCGCGCGGCCACCGGTTCACCGACTTCGGCGACGACGCCTACACGCGGGGCCGCGCGCACCCCATGATCGACCCGGCGCTGCGGCTGGAGGCGCTGCGGGCCGAGGCCGCCGACCCGGCGTGCGGCGTCCTGCTGCTGGACGTGGTGCTCGGGTACGGCGCCGAGGCCGACCCGGCCGCCGCGCTCGCCCCGGCCGTCGCCGCCGCCGTCCGCGACCGGCCCGACCTCGCGGTCGTGGTGTCGCTGTGCGGGACGCCGGCCGACCCGCAGGGCCGCGACCGGCAGGCCGCGGCGCTGTGCGAGGCGGGCGCGGACGTGTTCGCCTCCAACGCGGCGGCCACCCGGCACGCCCTGCGCACCGTGGAAGGGGTTCCGGCATGACCGAGCAGCGGCTGGGCGGGCTGCTGACCCGCGAGCCGCGCGTCGTCACCGCCGGCGTGCGGGTGCTGGCGGACGCGCTCGCCGAGCAGGCCGTCCCGGTGCGGGCGGTCGACTGGCGGCCGCCGCCCGCCGGGACGGAGGCGGCGCTCGCCGCGGTGCTCGCCGACCCGGGCCACGCCGACGCCAACGCCCGCGCCGTGCGGCGCATGGTGACGGCCCGCCCCCACCTGGTGGACGTGCGCCCGGCGCGGGAGGTCCTCGGCCTGGAGCCGGGCACGTTCCTGCACGCGGGCCCGCCCCTGGAGTGGGAGCGCGCGTCCGGCCCGATGCGGGGCGCGCTCATCGGCGCGATGCTCCTCGAAGGGCTCGCCGAGACGCCGCTCGGCGCGCGGCACGCGCTGGAGCGCGGCGCGGCCGTCCTCGAACCGTGCCACCACCACGCGACCGTCGGTCCGATGGCGGGCGTCGTCAGCCCGTCGATGTGGATGTTCGTGGTGGAGGACGCCGAGCACGGCGGCACCGCCTACTGCTCCCTCAACGAGGGGCTCGGGAAGGTGCTGCGGTACGGCGCGTACGGGCCGGAGGTGATCGAGCGGCTGACGTGGATGGGCGAGGTGCTCGGCCCGGCGCTGCGGGCGGCCGTCCGGCGGCACGGCCCCCTCGACCTGGTGTCGGTCATCGCGCAGGCGCTGCAGATGGGCGACGAGCTGCACAACCGCAACCGCGCGGCGACGTCGCTGCTGCTGCGGGAGCTGGCGCCCGACCTCATCGCCGCCGAGGAGGTGCCCCGCGACCGGGCCGCCGAGGCGCTGCGGTTCGCGGCGGGCAACGACCACTTCTTCCTGAACGCGGGGATGGCGGCGGCGAAGGCGTGCGCGGACGCGGCGCGCGGCGTCCCCGGGTCGAGCCTGGTCACGGCGATGGCCCGCAACGGCACCGACTTCGGCATCCAGGTGTCGGGCACCGGCGACCGCTGGTTCACCGGCCCGGCGGGCGTCCCGGACGGCCTGTACCTCGGCGACTACGGCCCGGACGACGCCAACCCCGACATCGGCGACTCGGCGATCACCGAGACGGCCGGGACGGGCGGGTTCGCGCTGGCCGCCGCGCCCGCGATCGTCCGGTTCGTCGGCGGCGAGGTCCCGGACGCGGTCGCCGCCACCCAGCGGATGTACGAGATCACGGCGGCCGAGCACCCGGCGCTGCAGATCCCGCTGCTGTCGTTCCGCGGCACCCCCGTCGGCATCGACGCCGCGCGCGTCGTCCGCACCGGGATCCTGCCCGTCATCGACACCGGGATCGCGGGCCGGGAGGCCGGCACCGGCCAGGTCGGAGCGGGGCTCGTCGAACCGCCGCCGAACGTGTTCGCGGACGCCCTGCACGCCCTCGCGGAGATCGCGTAGCGGCGGTCCCAGGGGGTAGCGTCCCGGGCATGAGCGAGTCGATCACCGGAGAGCAGTACGCCCTGAGCGCCGGGCCGTACCAGGCCGTCGTCACCGAGTCGGGCGCCAGCCTGCGGGAGCTGACCCACGAGGGGCGCCCGCTGGTGCTGTCGCACGGCGCCGACGAGCCCGCCCCGGCCGCGTTCGGGCACCTGCTGGTCCCGTGGCCGAACCGGATCGACCGCGGCCGCTACACCTACGGCGGCGCCGAGCACCAGTTGGACGTGTCCGAGCCCGAACGCGACTGCGCGATCCACGGCCTGGTCCGGTGGGCGTCCTGGCGGGCCGCCGAGCACGAGCCGCACCGGGTGCGGCTGACCCACCGCCTGCTCGCGACGGGCGGCTACCCGTTCCGCCTCGACCTGGAGGCCGAGTACACCCTGGACGCCGCGACCGGGCTGCACGTGCGGATGTCCGCCCGCAACCCCGGGACGAGGACCGCGCCGTACGGGCACGGCGCGCACCCCTACCTGACGGTCGGCGAGCCGATCGACGCCTGCACCGTCCACCTGCTCGCCGACCGGTACGTGCCGGTGGACGACCGGATGATCCCGTCGGGGCCGTCCGAGGACGTCACCGGCACCCGGTACGACCTGCGGACCGGGCCGCTGCTGAGCGACCGGCGGATCGACAACGCGTTCGCCGACCTGAACCGCGACGGCGACGGCCGCGTCTGGGTGGTGCTGTCGGGCGGCGGCCGGACGGTCCGGCTGTGGGCCGACGAGGCGCACCCGTGGATGGAGATCTACACCGCCGACAACGCGCCGACGCCGCGCGGCGGCCTCGGCGTCGAGCCGATGACGTGCCCGCCGAACGCGTTCGCGTCCGGCGAGGGCCTCGTGCACCTGGAGCCGGGCGCGGAGTTCCACGGCACGTGGGGCATCGTCGCGGGCGACTGATCGCGGCGGGACCGATCCGCCGCGAGCGGTTCCCCGGCGGGCGGCCGTTGGGGGATCATGGCGGGGTGAACCTCAGTGTGTCCTCGTTCGACGACCTGTCCGCGCGCATCGCCGCCGCCCGCGACGCGCACGGCGAGCGCTTCCCCGGCGGCGCGGAGGGCCGGCAGCCGGTGCACACCGTGTACGTGCCGGCCGACCGGTTCTCCCGCTCGACGCCCGCCGACTTCGGCGCGGAGGCGCTGCGGCTGCTGAACACGCACACGCCCGGCGCCGGGTCGTTCGGCGCCGCGTTCGGCCTCGACCCGGAGCTGGCCGGGCCGGTGCGGGAGCGGGTCGCGGCCAAGCTCGCCGCCGAGCCGGTCGAGGACGTCCGGATCGACTTCGAGGACGGCTACGGCGTGCGCCCCGACGCCGAGGAGGACGCGCACGTCGACCAGGTCGTGGAGGCCGTCGCCGCCGCGTACCAGGTGAAGGGCCTCCCCCACTACTGGGGGCTGCGGGTGAAGTCGTTCGCCGACGGCGGCCACGAGCGGGCGATGCGGACGCTGGACGGGTTCCTCACCGCGCTGCGCGACCGGCTCGGCCGGCTGCCCGGCGGGTTCACGATCACGTTCCCGAAGGTGCTGAGCGTGGAGCAGGTCCGGCTGTTCACCGAGTTCCTCGACCGGCTGGAGGGCGCGCTCGGGCTGCCGCAGGGCATCCTGCGGTTCGAGCTCCAGGTCGAGACGCCGCAGTCGCTCATCGACCACGCGGAGGGGCGGGTCGGGCTCGGCGCGCTCGTCGAGGCCGCGCAGGGCCGCGTCACCGCCGCCCACTTCGGCGTGTTCGACTACACCGCCGCGCTGGGGCTGCCGCCGCACGAGCAGCGGCTCGACCATCCGGCCTGCGACTTCGCCCGCCACCTGATGCAGGTGTCGCTCGCCGGCACCGGGGTGCGGCTGTCGGACGGCTCCACCAACGTCGTCCCGCGCAACGACGGGCCGGACGAGGTCAACGCGGCGTGGGCGGCGCACGCGGCGCACGTCAGGCACTCGCTGGCGCACGGCTTCTACCAGGGCTGGGACCTGCACCCCGCGCACCTGCCGAGCCGGTACGCGGCCGTGTACGCGTTCCACCTGACCGGCGCCGACGAGGTCATCGGGCGGGTCCGGGCGTGGCACGAGCAGGCGGCGGCCGGCGCGAGCGGCTTCCTGGACGAGCCCGCCACGATCAAGGCGCTCACGGCCCGGCTGCGCCGCGCGGTCGACTGCGGCGCGCTGGACGAGAGCGTCCTCCCGGCGTCCTAGGGGCGTCTCCAGAGCGGGCCGACGGCGTTCATGAGGGCGCGGAGCTGCTCCTCCTCGTAGGCGAAGTGGGCGTCGAGTTCGGCGGTCATCCGGTCGAGTTCGGCGCGGACGCGGCCGGGGTCGCAGGAGCCGGGGTCGTCCAGCATGGCCTGGAGCCGCAGCCGGTTCGCGGTGACGGCGACGTGCTCGCGGCGCAGCCTGCCGATCACCGGGGCGAGGCCGGGGAACTCGGCCTCCAGGCGGGGGAAGGCGCGTCCCTCCTCGTTGTCGTGGTGCTCGCCGAGGACGCCGCAGACGGAGACGCAGTGCTCGCGGAGCTGCCGCGCGAGGTCGGGGACGTCGCGGGAGCCCGCGTAGAAGGCGTCCACGTCGGCGCGCAGGTCCGCCAGGCGGGCGCGCAGGTCGTCGTGGATCCTGATCAGCTCGTCGCCGATGGCGGCGCCCCGTCCTTCCAGGTGGCCGCGGTGGACGGCGACGACCGGGATGACGCGGCTCGTCTGCCGCTGGTACTCGGCGTAGGCGGGGACGCGCTCCCCCTGCCGCGCGTAGAGCCGGTCGCGTTCCTCGCCCTCGACGGGGAGCGCGACGCCTTCGAAGGTCTCGGTGCCGACCTCGACGGTGACGCGCGGGTCGGCGCGGACGTTGTGGTACCACGCCGGGTCGTGCGGCTGCCCCGCGTTGGAGGCGAACACGAGGAGCCGGTCGCCGTCCGCCATGTAGCCGAGCGGCGTGGTGCGGGGTTCGCCGGTCTTCCTGCCGGTGCTGGTGAGCAGGAGCAGGTCGGCGCCCTCGAAGGGGCCGCCGACCCGCCCGCCGTTGCCCCGGAACTCCTCGATGACCTGCCGGTTCCAGTCGCTCATGGACGCGGCCTCCTATCCTGGACGCGATCAGCGCCTTATTTGCTTTGATAGCAAAGCTATTTTGGAAGCAGAGCCAATGTCAACCGAAGAGAGCGCCGGGCCGGACGTCGACGACGGCATCCGGACGATGCTGCTGCTGATGCCGCGGCTGGTCTCCGCGGCCAAGAAGATCAAGGTGCCGGCCGAGCTGGCCTCCTTCGACCTCGCGCCCCGGCACCTGTCGCTGCTCGCCTACCTGCTGTTCGACGGCCCGCTGACGGTGAACGCCCTCGCCGCGCGGCTGGAGGTGGCGCCCGCGACGGTGAGCCTGATGGTCGGCGACCTCAGCCGGCAGGGCATCCTGCTGCGCCGCGAGGACCCCGCCGACCGGCGCCGCACCATCGTCAGCGTCGCCGACGAGCACCTGCCCGCGATCAACGGGTGGCTCGGCCGGGGCGCCGGCGCCTGGCGCGCCGCCCTGGAGCCGCTCACCCCCGCGCAGCGCCGGCTGTTCATCGACACGCTGCTCGCCTACGAGCGCGCGGTCACCGAGGCTCGCGGCGGTTGAAGGCCGCCAGGTCCTCCGGCGTGTCGATGTCGTCGGGCGCGGCGACGTCGTCGCACGGCACCGGGGTGACCAGCTCCGGGTGGGCGCGCAGGTAGCCGCGCGCGCCCTGGTCGCCGACCGCCGCCTCCGCGACGCCCGCGAAGTGCTCCGCGCTCAGCAGCGCCGGGTTGCGCGGCGCTCCCCCGTAGGTGGCGACCGCGATCCCGGCGCCCGCCTCGTACGCGGCGACGAGCCGCCGGACCGCGGCCGGGGTGACGAGCGGCTGGTCGACGAGCGCGACCACCACCGCCGGGCAGCCGGGCGGCAGCGCGGCCAGGCCGGTGCGCAGCGACGAGCCCATGCCGTCGCGCCAGCCGGGGTTGGGGACCACCACGGCGCCGATCACCTCGATCTGCGCCGCGCCCGCCACCACCAGGACCGGGGTGCAGCCTCCGTCCCGCAGCGTGCGGACGCCGCGGTCGACGAGGCGCTCGCCGTCCAGCTCCAGGGTCGCCTTGGGGCGCCCGAGCCGGCTGCCCTCCCCCGCCGCGAGCAGCAGGCCCGCCGGGGACTCCGCGCGGTGCAACGTCATCCCGCGAGGGTAGTGCCGTCAGGGCGCGTCGGCGTGGATGCGGCCGCTGGTGTCGGTGAGCGGCCGCCCCGAGCCGCCCCAGCGGAGCTGGACCAGCTCCGCCGCGATCGACACCGCCGTCTCCTCCGGCGTCCGCGCGCCGAGGTCGAGGCCGATCGGTGAGCGCAGCCGCCCCAGCTCGGCCTCGGTCAGCCCCGCCTCCCGCAGCCGGGCGAGCCGGTCGTCGTGGGTGCGGCGCGAGCCCATCGCGCCGATGTAGCCGGCGTCCGTGCGCAGCGCCACCTCCAGGAGCGGCACGTCGAACTTGGGGTCGTGGGTCAGCACGCAGATCGCGGTGCGCTCGTCGATGGTGCCGCGCTCCTCCTCCAGGAACTTGTGCGGCCACTTCACCACGACCTCGTCGGCCTCGGGGAACCGCTTCGGCGTCGCGAACACCGGCCGCGCGTCGCAGACCGTCACCCGGTAGCCGAGGAACGCGCCGACCCGCGCGACGGCCGCCGCGAAGTCGATCGCGCCGAACACCAGCAGCCGCGGCGGCGGCGCGAACGAGTGGACGAAGACCGACAGGTCGTCCAGCCGCCGCTCCCCCTCCGGCCCGTAGTGCCGCTGCCCGGTGAGGCCCTGCGCGAGCATCCCGCGCGCGTCGTCGTCCACCGCCGCGTCCAGGCGCGCGGCGTGCGGCTCGCCCGGCGCGAGCGACCCGGAGGCGCGGTCGGCCCACACGACGCGGCGGGCGCCGATCCGGCCGGGCCCGGCGACGACGGTGGCGACCGCGACCGGCTCGTGCCGCTCGATCGCCGCCGCGACCTCGGCGAACTCGGGGAACGTGGCGGGGCCGACCGGCTCCACCAGCACGTCCAGGATGCCGCCGCAGGTCAGCCCGACCGCGAAGGCGTCGTCGTCGCTCACCCCGTACCGCTGCACGACCGGCACGCCCGTCTCCAGCACCGACTGCGCCAGCTCGTAGACGGCGCCCTCCACGCAGCCGCCGGACACGCTGCCCGCCACCTCCCCGCCGGGCGACACCGCCATCGCGGCGCCCGGCGGGCGCGGCGCGCTGCGGAAGGTGTGCACGACGGTCGCGAGACCGAACGTCTCGCCGGACGCGTACCAGCCGGCGATGTCGCCGAGCACGTCACGCATGAGCGCTCCCCTTTCCCGCGGTGCCCGCGACGATGCGGGCCAGTTCCTCCAGCGCCGCCAGGCTGTGCCCGGAGGTGAAGTCGTCGACGTGCGGCAGCGCCGCCGCCATCCCCGCCGTCAGCGGCTCGTACCCGGGCCGCGCCTTGTGCGGGTTCGCCCACACGACGCGGTGCGCGAGCCGGCTCAGCCGCGCCATCTGGTCGCCGAGCAGCGCCGCGTCGCCGCGCTCCCAGCCGTCGGAGGCGATCACCACGACCGCGCCGCGGGCCAGGCCGCGCTGCCCGAACCGGTCGAGGAACTCCTTCAGCTCCTCGCCGAGCCGGGTGCCGCCGCTCCAGTCCGGGATGGCGGCGGACGCCGCCGCCATCGCCGCGTCCGCGTCGCGGTGCCGCAGCTCGCGGGTGAGGCGGGTGAGCCGCGTCCCGGCGCTGAACACCTCCACGCTCCGGCCGCCGGACCGCGCGGCGGCGTGCGCGAACCGCAGCAGCGCGTCCGCGTACGGGCTCATCGACCCGCTGACGTCCACGATCAGCACGACGCGGCGCGGCCGGGTGCGGTGCGTCCGGTGCCGCAGCAGGGACGTCTCGCCGCCGCGCCGCAGCGTCTCGCGGACCGTCCGGGCCGGGTCGAGCCGCCCCGAGGACGCGGGCGTGAACCGGCGCGACCTGCGCCGCTGCCCCCCGGCGTCGAGCAGCGCGATGAGCCGGGCGACCTCGGCGCGCTCGGCGGCGCTCAGCCGCGCCACGTCCCGGTCGCGGAGCACCTCCGCCCCGCTGGCCGTGGCCGTCGTCAGGTCGCCGTCCTCCTCCGCGCCGCCCCGCGCGCCCGCGTCCGGCACCGCCATCCGGCGGACGACCACGGGCGGCGGCGTCCGCCGGCCCGGCCGCGCCGTCGCGCCGGAGAAGTACGCGGCGAAGCACCGGTCGTAGCGGCGGAGGTCGTCGGGGTCGGCGCACAGCGTCAGCCGGCCCGCCCAGTACACGTCGTTCGGGTTCAGGACGTCGAGGTGGTCGAGCGCCGCCAGCATCGCCTGGACGCGCTCGGGGTCGGCGGCGCCGCCCGCCGCGCGCAGCGTCCGGGCGAACCCGACCAGGGTCTCGGTGACGTCCCGCCGCACGGCTCAGCCCCCGTTGAGCAGGGCCTCGAGCCCGCCGCCGAGGAGGCGCTGCTGGTCCTCGCGGTACTTGAGCACGGCGCCGAGCGTGACCGCCGCCGACGCCGGGTCGAGCTCGCGGACGCCGAGCGCCACCAGGGCCTCGGTCCAGTCGAGGGTCTCGGCGACGCCGGGCGGCTTCAGCAGCCCGGCCTCGCGCATCCGCTGCGCGGCGCGGGCGACCTGCCCGGCGAGCCGCTCGGCCGCGTCCGGCAGCCGCCGCCTGATGATCGCGACCTCGCGGTCGAACGACGGGTGCTCCAGCCAGTGGTACAGGCAGCGCCGCTTGAGCGCGTCGTGCACCTCGCGGGTGCGGTTGGAGGTGACCACGACGACCGGCGGGCGCTCGGCGCGGATCGTGCCGAGCTCCGGGACGGTGATCGTGAAGTCGCTGAGGACCTCCAGCAGGAACGCCTCGAACTCGTCGTCGGCGCGGTCGAGCTCGTCCACCAGCAGGACGCTCGGCGCGGTCTCCAGCGCCCGCAGCAGCGGCCTGGCCAGCAGGAACCGCCGGTCGTACAGCTCGCCCTCCAGCCGCGACACGTCGCTCACGCCCGCCGCCTCGGCGGCGCGCAGGTGCAGCAGCTGGCGCGGGAAGTCCCAGTCGTAGAGGGCCTGGGAGGCGTCCAGGCCCTCGTAGCACTGCAGCCGGATCAGCGGCGCGCCGAGGCCCCGCGCGAGCGTCTTGGCCAGCTCGGTCTTGCCGACGCCGGCCTCGCCCTCCAGGAACAGCGGCCGGCCCATCCGCAGCGCGAGGAAGCACGCCGTGGCGAGCCCCTCGTCGCACAGGTAGGCGTGCCGGTCGAGCAGGCCCGCGAGTTCCGCGGGCGATCCGACCCGGTCCATGGTCATCGACGCCGTCTCCCCCACGGCATCGAGGCTACTCGGCGGGAGACGCAAGTCACATGGCCCGCGCTCTTGCGTTTTCGCGGCCGTCTCCGCCGCCGGACAATTCATATGAAATAGGTAGGGAAAGTTGACTTTGCGGGCGCCGCCCGCGAGCATCGGACCATGCGATCCGGTAACCGGAAGGAACCCGACCTCACCGACGAGGGGGCCTACGAGCACGTCCGCGCGCTGTCCCGGCGGGGCATGCTGCGCCTGTCGGCCGGCGCCGGCGCCGCGCTCGCCGTCCCCGCCGCCGTCCCCGCCGCCGTGGCGCCGCCCGCCGCCGCCGACGGCGCTACGGGAATCGTGAAACCGCTGCCCCCTGAGCTGTTCATCCCCCACGGCACCAACGCCGAGATGCGGTGGGACGCCATGCGCGGCCAGGGCCTGCTCACCCCCGCCGACCGGTTCTTCGTCCGCAACCACGTCGCGACGCCGCTCATCGACGCGCGCACCTGGCGGCTCAAGCTCTGGGGAACCGGGCTGCACGGCTCCCCCGCCGAGGACCGCCCCCGCGAGTTCTCCTACGGCGACCTGCTCCGGCTGCCCGCCGAGACCATCACGGCCTTCATCGAATGCACCGGCAACGCGCGCGGGTTCTATGCCTCCCAGCAGGGCCAGCAGGTCTCCGGGACGCCCTGGAAGCTCGGCGCGGTCGGCGTCGCGCGCTGGCGCGGAGTCCGGCTCTCGACCGTGCTGAGGCTCGCAGGTCTTACCCGGGAGGCCGTGGACATCCTGCCGCGCGGGTTGGACGCTGACTATGTGGACAAGGGCGAGAACCTCGGCCGCGTGCGGCGTCCCCTCCCCGTCGCCAAGGCGATGAAGGACGTCCTGCTCGCCTACGAGATGAACGGCGCCCCGCTGCCGCCCGACCACGGGTACCCCGTCCGGCTGGTCGTGCCGTCCTGGACGGGGATCGCGTCCATCAAGTGGCTCGGCGACGTCCAGGTGGCCGCCGAACCGCTGTTCTCCCCGTGGAACACCCGCTTCTACCGGCTCTTCGGGCCCGGCTACCCGGCGGAGGGGTCGCCGCCGCTGACCCGCATGAACGTCAAGTCGGCCTTCGAGCTGCCCTGGGAGGCGCCGCTTCCGTCCGGGCCGCAGGTCCTGCGCGGCCGGTCCTGGTCGGGCACCGGCCGGATCCGGCGCACCGAGGTCAGCGTGGACGGCGGCGCGACCTGGCGCCGCGCCCGCCTCCTCGACCGCCCCGACCCGCGCGGCTGGACGCGCTGGGAGTTCCCCTGGAGGCCGCACGCCTCCGGACGCCACGAACTGCTGGCCCGCGCCACCGACGAGACCGGCACGTCCCAGCCCTTCAACGCCCCCTACAACACCCTCGGCTACCTGTTCGGCGCCGTCGTACGGCATCCGGTCACCGTCTCCTGAACGACCCCCGACCCCTGCAAGCCCCGGCGCAGCCCGCACGAAAGGACGACCATGGCACTGTGGAAGCCGGATCCGACCTTCTACGCCTCCCCCCGCGACGCGGCCTCGGCCCCCGCCGAGAAGCTCGCCTACGTGGTCGCCTTCGACCGTGCCGCCGCGAAGCCCGACGCGGTCGCGGTGCTGGACGTCGACCCCGGCTCCTCGTCCTACGGGTCCGTGGTCGGCTGGACGGAACTGCCCTACCTCGGCGACGAGCTGCACCACTTCGGGTGGAACGCCTGCAGCAGCGCGCTGTGCCCCGGGTCGCCGCACCCGCACGTGGAGCGCCGGTACCTCATCGTGCCGGGCCTGCGGTCGTCGCGGGTGTACGTGATCGACACCAAGGACGACCCCACCGCCCCCAAGATCGTCAAGGTGCTGGAGGCGGACGAGCTGGCCAAGCGCGCCGGCTACTCGCGGCCCCACACCGTCCACTGCGGGCCCGAGGGCCTCTACCTGACGGCGCTCGGCGGCGCCAACGGCGAGGACGGGCCGGGCGGCATCGCGCTGCTCGACCACACCTCGTTCGACGTCCTCGGCCGCTGGGAGGTCGACCGGGGCCCGCAGTACCTCGCCTACGACGCGTGGTGGCACATCGCGCACGACGTCCTCGTCACGTCCGAGTGGGGCACCCCGTCCATGGTGGAGGACGGCGTCGTCGGCGAACTGCTGCTCGGCCGCAAGTACGGGCACGCGCTGAACTTCTTCGACCTGCGCAAGCGCAAGCACGTCCAGACCGTGGACCTCGGCGACGAGCACCAGATGGTCCTGGAGCTGCGCCCCGCGCACGACCCGACCAAGCTGTACGGCTTCGCGGGCGTGGTCGTCAACGTCGAGGACCTGTCGGCGTCCGTCTGGGTCTGGCACCGCGACGGCGACGCCTGGACCGCCACCAAGGTCATCACCATCCCCGCCGAACCCGCAGACCCCGCCGACCTGCCACCGGTCATCCAGCCGTTCGGCGCGGTGCCGCCGCTCGTCACCGACATCGACCTGTCCGTGGACGACCAGTGGCTGTACGTCTCCTGCTGGGGCACCGGCGAGCTGAAGCGCTACAACGTCAGCGACCCGTTCAACCCCGTCGAGGCCGGCTCCGTCCGCATCGGCGGCATCGTCAACCGGACACCGCACCCGTCCGCGCCGGACCGCCCCCTCGCCGGCGGCCCGCAGATGGTCGAGATCAGCCGCGACGGCCGGCGCGTCTACGTCACCAACTCGCTCTACGGCTCGTGGGACGACCAGTTCTACCCCGACGGCGTCGGCGCGTGGATGGCGAAACTCGACTCCACCCCGGACGGCTTCGCCTTCGACGAGCGCTTCTTCCCCAACGGCGACGCCTTCCGCGGCCGCCGCCCCCACCAGACCCGCCTCCAGGGCGGCGACGCCTCCTCAGACTCCTACTGCTACCCGTGAGCGACGGGTCGCTCGCCGCGCTCGTGGTGCTCGGGGCGTTCCACGGGCTCAATCCGGCGATGGGGTGGCTGTTCGCGGTGGCCCGCGGGCTCCAGGAGCGCAGCAGGGCGCTCGTCCTGCAGTCGCTCCCGGCGATCGCCGCGGGGCACGCCGCGTCCGTCGGCGCCGTCGCGGTCCTCATCGCGCTGACCCGGTCGGTCGTCGCGACGCAGGCGGTCGCGATCGGCGGCGGCGCGCTGCTGGTCGGCTTCGGGCTGTGGCGGCTGCTGTCGCGGCGCCACTTCCGCTGGGTCGGGATGCGGATCTCGCTGTGGCAGCTCGCCGGGTGGTCGTTCCTGATGTCGTCGGTGCACGGCGCGGGGCTGATGCTGCTGCCCGTGCTCACCGCGTCCGGGACGGCCCCGGCGGGCCACGACCACGGGCTGGCGTCGTCGTCCGGCAGCGCCCTGTCCACGGGGATCTTCGTGACGGCCGTGCACACGCTGTCGATGTTCGCCGTGGCGGGCGTCATCGCGGTGCTCGTCTACGAGATCGTCGGCCTGGCGGTGCTGCGGCGCGCGTGGTTCAACCTCGACCGCGTCTGGGCCGTCGCCCTCATCGGCGCCGGGACCGTCACCCTCTTCACCGCCCTGTGAGCCGGGGTCGGGCCGTCGGGCGGGATCGGGACGTCAGGCGGGGTCGGGGGCCTCGCCCTTGGCGTGCAGGAGGGTCTGGAGTTCGGCGAGCTGGCGGGCGGCGAGGGCCTTCTCGGCGCCGTTGATGCCCATGGCGCCGATGGAGGTGCCGTCCGCCAGGTCGAGGGTGGGCCACGGGTCGCCGACGTTCATCGTGACGTCGAGGATCTGCGGCCACTCCAGGCGGCGGGTGTTGAACGCGTTGACGACCGTGACGCCGGACTCGTCGGCGGCGACGCGGCAGCGCGCCAGCATGTGCAGGATCCACGCGACGGCCGCGCCGAACGCGACCATCAGAACGCGGTCGAACAGCTTGTACTGCTCCGGCACCACCACGGCGAGCACGATCAGGCCGAGCACGATCACGCCCGCCGTGATGTAGGCGACGATCCGGGTGGTGCGGGGACGCCACACGGTCGGCAGTGCCGGAGTCTCAGTCAACGATCTTCGCGATGGGGATCTCGAGGATGTCGTGCGCGCCCGCCGCCTTCAGCGCCGGGATCAGCGTGTTGACGCCGCGCTTGGCGACCACCGACTCCACGGCGTTCGACTCGCCGCCGGCGAGGGAGGTCACCGTGGGCGACGACATCGCGGGCATGATGTCGAGGACGTTCCGCAGGTCGGCCTGCGCGACGTTCAGCTTCAGCAGCACCTTGCCGCGCGCGCGGATCACGCCCTGCAGCAGGAGGGCGATGTCCTCCATCGCGGCGCGCTTCTCGGCGTCCTCGTAGGCCTCGCGGTTGGCGACCAGCTCGGTGTAGCTCGTCAGCAGCGTGTCGAGGATGCGCAGGCCGTTCTTGCGCAGCGACGAGCCGGTCTCGGTGAGGTCGACGATCGCGTCCACGATGTCGGGCACCTTCGCCTCGGTCGCGCCGTAGGACGGGACGACCGTGGCCTTCACGCCGTGCTCGTCGAGGAACCGCTTGGTCATCGCCGGGAACTCGGTGGAGATCCGGACGCCCTCCGGCAGGTCGGACACCGACTGCCAGGGCGCGCCGTCCGGCACCGCCATGATGACGCGGACCGGGTTGGCGGTCGCCTTGGAGTACTTCAGCTCGCCGAGGCTGACGACGTCGGCGTCGGTCTCGGTGATCCAGTCGCGGCCGGTGATGCCGAGGTCGAACAGCCCCTGCTCCAGGTAGGTCGGGATCTCCTGCGGGCGCAGGACCCGGACCCGGTCGATGCGGGGGTCGTCGATGGAGGCGCGGTAGTCGCGGTCCGACGTGCGCTGGACGGTGAGGTCGGCGGCGTCGAACAGCTGCATGGTCGCCTTCTCCAGCGACCCCTTGGGCAGGACGAGTGACAGCACGGAATTGCCTTTCGGATGAGGATGCGTACGGGATGCCGGGTCGATCAGGAGCCCAGATGCTCCAGGCCGTGCCCGGCGTGACCGTGATGCCGCAGACCTCGCAGGGTCAGTGCCGTGTCGAGTGCGGCCACAGTCGCCTCCCATCCCTTGTCCTCGGAGCTGCCCGGCAGCCCGCTGCGTTCCAGTGCCTGCTCAATGGTGTCACATGTGAGGACCCCGTTGCCCACCGGAGTCGACTCGTCGAGCGCGACGCGGGTCACACCCGCGGTCACCGAGTCGCAGACGTAGTCGAAATGGGCGGTGGCGCCCCGGATGACCGCGCCGAGGCAGACGACGGCGTCGAAGTCGCGGGCCATCTGCTGGGCGACCACGGGCAATTCGAGCGCGCCGGCGACGCGGGCGACGACGGGCTGGTCGATCCCGCACTCCTTGGCCGCCGCGAGCGCGCGCTCCAGCAGCCGGTCGGTGATCTGCCCGTGCCAGCGGGTGCAGACGACGCCGAGCGTGAGCCCGGCGGCGTCGACGGTCCTGTCCTCGGGGCGTCCCGCTCCGCTCATCAGAGTCCCTCGATCTGGTGTCCGAGACGGTCCCGCTTGACCGTCAGGTAACGCCGGTTGTGCTCGGTCACGACGACGGGCATGGCCTCGCGTCCGCGCACGTCCACGCCGAAGCCGTCCAGGCCCTTGAGCTTGTCGGGGTTGTTGGTCAGCACCCGGATGGAGCGTACGCCCAGGTCACGCAGCATATGCGCCGCGTTGGAGTACTCGCGCGCGTCGGCCGGGAGGCCCAGCTCCAGGTTCGCGTCCACGGTGTCGGAGCCGTTGTCCTGCAGCGCGTACGCCTGGAGCTTGGCGAGCAGGCCGATGCCGCGCCCCTCGTGCCCGCGCAGGTAGAGGACGATGCCGCGCCCCTCCTGCGCGATGCGCTCCATGGCGGCGTCCAGCTGGGTTCCGCAGTCGCAGCGCTCGGAGTGCAGGACGTCGCCGGTGAGGCATTCCGAATGGGCCCGGATCAGGACGTCCTCGCCGTCGCCGACCTCGCCGAGCACGAGGGCGATGTGCTCGCCTCCGTCGATGGCGCTGGAGAATCCGACGGCGCGCCACGTCCCGAACCGGTTGGGCAGGCGGGTCTCGACGACGCGGGTGACCATCGCCTCGGTGCGGCGGCGGTATTCGGCGAGTTGTTCGATGGAGACGAGCTTGAGCCCGTGCTCCTTTGCGAAGACCTGGAGTTCGGGAAGGCGCGCCATGGTGCCGTCCTCGTTCACCACTTCGGCGAGGACGCCGGCGGGGGCGAGCCCGGCGAGCCGGGCGAGGTCGACGGCGGCCTCGGTGTGGCCGCGCCGCCGCAGGACGCCGCCCTCCCGGTAGCGCAGCGGGAAGATGTGGCCGGGGCGGACGAGGTCGCCCGGCTCGGACGCCGAGTCGCAGAGGGTGCGGATCGTCTTCGCCCGGTCGGCGGCGGAGATGCCGGTGGTGACGCCGAGGCGCGCGTCCACGCTGACGGTGTAGGCGGTGCGCATCCGCTCGGTGTTCTGCGCCGTCATCAGCGGGATCTGCAGCCGGTCGAGGTCGGCGCCCTCCATCGGGACGCAGATGACGCCGCTGGTGTAGCGGATCGTGAACGTGAGCAGCTCGGGCGTCGCCTTGGCCGCCGCGAAGATGATGTCGCCCTCGTTCTCGCGGTCCTCGTCGTCGACGACCACGACGGGGCGTCCCGCCGCGATGTCGGCGACCGCCGCCTCGATGGAGTCGAAGATGCCGCTGCCGTCGTTGATGTCGTTGCCGCTCATGCGGTCACCGCCTTCTGCCTGGGGGTTTGCGTGCTCCGGGACTCCCGGAGCCAGTTCCTGAACCCGACCATCACCATCACGAAGAAGATCCCGTAGACCGCGCCGGAGACGTACAGCCCGGACTTGAGCGCCAGCGGCACCCCGACCAGGTCGACGAGCACCCACACGATCCAGAAGTCGACCAGCGCGCGGCTCTGCGCGAACGTCGCGACGGCGCTGCCGACGAAGATGTAGGCGTTGGCCCACGGCGACCAGGCGACCTGCAGCCAGTCGAGGTGGACGAACAGCTGGGCGACCACGGCCGTGCCGACGACCAGGACGCCGAGCAGGACGGCGCGCTCCCGCGCGGTCGCCCGCCGGACGACGATGACGTCGGTCTCCCGCCGCCCGCGCGTCCACATGACCCACCCGTAGAGGGCGAGGCCGCAGAACAGCACCTGCTTGAGGGCGTTGCCGGGGACGCTCGCGTGCAGGGACGCGGCGAGCAGCAGCAGCGCGCCGACGAGCTGCACCGGCCACGTCCACAGTGTCTTGCGCATGGCGAGCCAGACGACGGCGAGCGAGAGCACGTTCCCGACTAGGTCGGTCCAGAGGATGTGCTCGCCGAAGACCTCGAAGCCCGCGTCGAGCCAGTTCACGACCGGTCGCCCATCATGCGTTCGACGTACTTGGCGACGACGTCCACCTCAAGGTTCACGGGGTCGCCGGGCTTCTTGTGGCCGAGCGTGGTGAGGGCGAGGGTCGTCGGGATGAGGGCGACGCTGAACCGGTCGGCGCCGGCCTCCACGACGGTGAGGCTGATGCCGTCGACGGTGATCGAGCCCTTGTTCACCAGGTAGCGGCTCAGGTCGGCGGGCAGGGAGACCGTCACGACGTCCCAGCGCTCCCCCGGCTCGCGGGAGATGATCGCGCCGACGCCGTCGACGTGGCCCTGCACGAGGTGGCCGCCGAGCCGGTCGGACAGCCGGACGGGGCGTTCCAGGTTGACCTTGGAGCCCGGTTCCAGCGCGCCGAGGCTGGACTTGTCGAGGGTCTCCTTGATGGCGTCGGCGGTGAAGACCCCGTCCCGGACGTCCACCACGGTGAGACAGACGCCGTTGACGGCGATCGACGCGCCGTGGACGGCGTCCTCGGTGACGAGCGGGCCGCGGATCGCGAGGGTGACCGAGTCCCCCTGGGGGTCGATCGCGACGATCTCGCCGAGCTCCTCGACGATGCCGGTGAACATCTCCCGGGCCTCCTAGTTCAGGGCTCCGGGGACGCTCATACATCGTCGTACGCCCCTGGGACAGGGACGTACCGCGCGCTGCCTCCCATCCGGACTTTCACCGTCGGTCCCGGAATTCCACCGGGTCAACCGGCCGATGGCTTCGGCCGGGTCGCGGACTGTCACCGCCGGTTCGGAATTTCACCGACCCCGGAGCACGCGTTCATGCTTTGCCAACCAGTGTGCCATGCATTCCATTCCGCGTCCCGTGTGACCATCGCCACTGGCCGTCCGGGATTGAACGTTCAACGATCTTGGAGTCGGGGTACACCCTGCGCCACAAGTGACGCATGACGGACTTTTCCCCCAGGAGGCAGTCATGGACGTCGTCGCCCTCATCGCCCGCATCGCCTTCACCGCGATCTTCATCGGCGCCGCGGTCGGCCACTTCACCGCGACCGAGGCCATGGCCGGTTACGCGGCCGCGAAGAAGCTGCCGATGGCCAAGCTCGCCGTGCAGGTCTCCGGCGCCTACATCCTCGTGGCGTCGGTCCTGCTCGTCCTCGGCATCTGGCCGGACCTCGCCGCCATCGCGCTCGTCCCGTTCCTGCTCATCACGGCCTTCGTCTTCCACGACTTCTGGACGCAGGAGTCCCCCGAGGCGCGCCAACTGGAGCAGCAGCAGTTCCTCAAGGATCTCTCCCTGGCCGGCGGCGCCCTCGCCCTGTTCGTCCTCTACGCCTCGGACAACCACCCCGGCCTGAACCTGGTAGGCCCCCTCTTCACCTGACCCCGAGGTGCCGGCAGCCGCGCCGCCGAGCGGCCCCGGCGGCGCGGCTCCGGTACCTCGTCCGCGTCCAGCGCGCGGCCCGGCGATGCCACGGCCTCACGGAATCGGGGAACTGCGGATCGTCCAAGCGCCCCTCTGGAAGAGCCTGGGACGAGGAGGCCGTCCGACGGTCGGCCGCTCGCCAAGGATCATCGGTTCGCCGCGAAGGTAGCGCCGGTATTGGACGATCAAGTCGGCGTCCGGAAGCAGGGGGCACCGACTCATCCGGCCACTCCCCTTATCGAGGACCAGCACAGTCTCCCCGTCTGGCATCGGAACCTGCGGCAGCTCGGACAGCACCGCAGACACGCCCCTGGCGAGGGCCTGCACGCGTAGGCGTTCCGCGTCCCCGGCCGGACGCGCCACCGGAACACGCCCGGCGGCTCGGACCACACCGCCAGGCCCCGCACCGAGACCAACGACCCACGGCCAACTCCAGGCACAGTAGTTCGAGCTCCTCGCGGTCGAACGTGTGGGGCCGGCCGCGGAACACCTCGGGCCAGGACGGTGGCGCCGGCGGCGCGGCCTGCGGCTATGCCGGCCCGGGCGTCCTCGATGACCATGCAGGCGGCGGGGTCCACGCCGAGGCGTGCCGCCGCCTGGAGGTAGCGGGACGGGTCGGGTTTGCCGGTCGGCATGTACTCGATCGAGGGTGCGCCAGAGCTGGTCACACGCTGGCGATGACACGTATCGCGGTGGCCCTGGTTATGACTGGGGCTCTGCTTCCGGACTGGCCTTGGTCGGGTCGTCCTTTGTCTGGGGGTTTTGTTCGTTGGGTTCTTGGGCGGTGCGGGCGCAGGTTAGGGCCAGGAGGGGGAGGACGGTGATGAGGCCGTAGGTGATGAGGCGGATGCCGTAGTCGTTGACCACGGCACCGATCGTGCAGGTGGTCAGGACGGCGGCGAGGGTGGGGCGGAGGGTCGGCCATTGGTGCAGGGCGGCGTCGAGGTAGGCGGGTGAGAACCGGTGCGGCCAGGCGAGTGCCAGCACCAGGAGGATCAGGACAAGGGCCGTGCCCCAGGCCAGTGGGCCGCCTGCCAGGGAGGAGAGTGCGTAGCCCGCCTTGCGGTCGATGAGCTGCCACGCCTCGCCGTCGAGGACGTCCTGCACGAAGCGTCCGGCGTGGGTGCGTGAGGTGGCGGGGCGCAGCCAGTCCAGCAGCGCCACGGCCGCGACCACCGCCACCGAGGCCGAGCCGACGGCGATCAGCCGCGCCGGGGTCAGCCGCACCCCGGCCACGGCGAAGGCCAGCACCGCCGCGCCTGGGATCAGGGCGAGACCGCCGCCCACGTCGGCGCCCCAGGCCGGCCAGGTGTCGACCGCCACTGCGATGGCCCCGATCGCGGTCACGGCGGCCGCGGCCGCCCGGCGGCGCCCGCGGGCGGTCAGTTCGGCGGCGGCGGCCCCTGCGGCCACCAGCGCGGAGACGGCGAAGACGGCGAAGGTGGAGTTGCCGAATCCGTAGTAGCGCCCGCCGTACAGCGCCGAAGGGCCGAACGGGCTGGCGCGGTGCAGGAGCGTGCCGGTCGCCGCGTCCACGACCAGCACGCTGAAGGTGAGCAGCGCCACGGCGAGCGGCACCCGCCATAGCGGACGCGCGGGCAGGAGCCGGGCCGGCACGGCGGCGAGCACGACGGTGACCGCCAGGGCGCCCCACAGGGCCGCGTCCGGGGACGGCGCGTGCCACCAGCGCGTCAGCGACACCAGGTACACCGATACCGGCAGCACCGAGAACGCGAGCATCGCGTGAATGAAGAGGCGCTTCAGCCGTCGGCGGGCACGGCCAGGGGGCGGGCGGCGCCGGACGATCACCGCCGCGGCGTACAGGGCGAGTTGCGTCGCGGCCGCCATGAGCAGCAGCAGGGCCGACCAGCGGCGCAGTGTCCGGTCCGTGGTGGTGACGGCGCCGAGTTCGTGGACGGTCGTCGTCGGGTCGGTGGGACGCGCGCGGCCCAGGGAGATCGGCGCGCCGCTGAACTCCGCGGGCTCGGGGGCGCCGACCGCCGCGAGCAGGGTGCTCGGCACGTCCAGCAGCCGCACGACCCCGCCCCAGCGGGTCGAGGAGACCGTCAGCAGGGCGGGACGGGCGCCCGCCGCCGGGCCGTCGACCATGCTCACCGCGAGGTACGGCGTCCCGCCGGGCGGTTCGGAGACGCCCTGGACGAGCACGGTGGCCCGATCGCCGAGGCGCTCCAGTACGTCGCCCGCGAACGCGTCGATGCGGGCCAGCGAGTTCAGCCGGCCGGAGCCGGACTCCGCGACCTGGCCGCCGTCGATCACCGTGACCGGGCAGCCGAGCGCGGCGTCCGCCACGGTGGCGCTGTAGCGGTCGACGGTCCCGTCCGGCCGTGCCAGCGCGATCGCGGCGCCGGGGCCGAGGGCCGTCGCGCAGCCCTCGTGCTCGGCCAGCGCCATGCCCAGTGCGCCGGGACGGGGTGAGAACTCGGACCGGCGCTGGGCGTCGACGAGCCGGTCCCACCGCTGCACCCGGGCGCCGCCGCCCGTCCCCCGCACCGGCGGGAGCGGCGCGCACTCGCCGCCGTCCGTGCGCGGCCCCACGCTCGCCTGCCCCGCCGACAGCGACAGCCAGCCGTCGGACGCGCAGGCCGGGCCGCCGGTCGTGCGGACCGTCGCGGCCCCGGCGGCGGCGCCCCCGGCGAGCAGGCGCCACAGGTTCGGGGTCTGGTCGGCGCGGATGTCGCCCCAGGCCAGTCCGGCGACGCCGATGACCACGACGGGGGCGCGCACCGGCCGGGCCTCGCCGTCCGAGCGCCCCGCGAGCTGCACCGCCGCCGAGGCGATCACCAGGCACAGGAGCACGGCCGACCAGGCGACCGCGATCCGGACGGAGCCCCGCACCTCGTTGATCACGGCGCCAGACTTCAGGAGTCCCGGCCGCCGCCGCAACCGGAATGCACCGGTTCGGGCGAGCGTGTCACACCGTGAGGCGGACGCCCTCTGGCGTCGCGACCACGGTGGTCAGGTCGGCGACGATGTGGTGGGCCGCGGTGAGGACGGAGCGGTCGTGGCTCGTGGTCACCGCCAGGACGGTGGCGCCGGCGGCGCGGCCCGCGGTTATGCCGGCCGGGGCGTCCTCGATGACCACGCAGGCGGATGGGTCAACGCCCAGGTGCGCGGCTGCCTGGAGGTAGCCGGACGGGTCGGGTTTGCCGTTCGGGACGTCTTCGGCGGTGACGACTACGGGTGGGAGGGGGACGTCTGCCACGGTCGTGCGGAGTTTCAGTTGCGCCCTGTCCATCGAGGTGACGAAGGCGTGGGGCAGGCCGTTCATGGCGGTCAGGAGGTCCACCGCGCCCGGGAGGGCGGTGATGCCGTCGGTGCCGGTTGATTCCAGGGCGTCCAGGCGGGCGGTGGCGTCGGCGACCTGGTCGGGTGGGAGGAAGTCGGCGACGCGGTCGCTCGTGCGGCGGCCGTGGGCGTCGGACAGGAACTCGTCCGGGTCGATGCCGTACTCGGCGGCCCAGGCGCGGGCCGCGCGCTCGACGAGGGGCGTGGAGTCGACCAGGGTGCCGTCCACGTCGAACAGCACGGCCGCGCAGGGGACGATCACCAATCCGCCTTGGCCGTGGCCTCCTCCGCCTGGGCGCGGAGGCCGCGGATCGCCTCGGCCGGGTCGTCGGCGCCGTAGACGGCGCTGCCCGCGACGAAGACGTCCGCGCCGGCCTCGGCGCAGCGCTCGATCGTCTCGGCGCTGACGCCGCCGTCGACCTGGAGCCAGACGGGCAGGTCGCGGCCCTTGATCAGCTCGCGCGCCCGGCGGACCTTGGGCAGGACGACGTCCAGGAACTTCTGGCCGCCGAAGCCCGGCTCGACGGTCATCAGCAGGAGCATGTCGATCTCGCCGAGGAGGTCTTCGAAGCCGTCCACGGGAGTGGCCGGGTTGACGCCGAGGCCCGCGCGCGCGCCGGCGGCGCGGATGGTGCGCAGGGTGCGGATGGGGGCCTTCGCCGCCTCGGCGTGGATGGTGACGCTCTTCGCGCCCGCCTCGGCGTACTCCGGCGCCCACCGGTCGGGGTCCTCGATCATCAGGTGGCAGTCGAGCGGCAGCGGGCTGTGGTCCAGCAGTGCCTGGACGACCGGCAGCCCGAGGGTGAGGTTCGGGACGAAGTGGTTGTCCATGACGTCGACGTGGACCCAGTCGGCCGAACCGGAGATGCGCGCGATCTCCTCGGCCAGGCGGGCGAAGTCGGCGGACAGGATGCTGGGTGAGATCTGTGGAGCCATGATGCCCCGAGTCTATTGGCGCAGCTCGGCCTGATCCTCACCCGCCCGGGTGATGCCGGGGGTGGGGCGGGCGGCCAGCCGCAGCCGGACGAACGCCTCCGGCGCGCCGGCAGTGACCCACAGGGCGAGGAGCGCCTGCACGGCGAACGCCTGGGCGATGTTCGCCGCGTCCGGCAGCACGTCCAGCGCGGCGATGAGGGCGGCGCCGGCGAAGCCGACCGGGAGGCGCGCCAGCCGCTGCCAGGGGTTCCCGCCGGGGTCGAACCAGCCGCGCGCGGCGAGGACGGACAGGCCCGCGATCGCGCCGCCGAGCCCGCCGGACGCCCGCGCCGAGTCGGTCAGGGTGACGGGTTCGGTCCGCCCTCCGGCCGCCCTGATGGCGTCCGCCCAGGCTTGGGGCCAGTGCCAGTTCTCCAGCGGCTGCCACGCGCCCCAGGCCGCGGCCAGCAGCAGCAGGGCTATCGCCAGCGAGAGCGCCAGCTGCACGGCCAAGTGGCGGCTGGTCCACCACGGGACGACGATGGGTTCCAGGGCGAGGAAGGCCACCAGGAGGGTCAGGCCGATGGCCCATCCGGCAAGGACCTGGCTGGTCGAGTGGACGCCCAGGTAGACGCGGGACACCCCGATAAAGGCGATGATGACGGCGGCGCCCACCCACAGGAGCCTGCGACTGCTCTGCGCGGCGAAGAAGCCCCACGCCACGATGCCGTTCTGGGCGTGGCCGGACGGCATCCCGAAGGAGGACAGCGACTGCCTGCCCTTGATGGCCGGGTCCGTCCAGTAGGGGCGTGGCTGGTGGAACACCAGCTTCAGGAGCGTGTTGAGGAGCGCTCCGGACAGCAGCAGGACCGCGGCCCGCGCCGCGAGGCGCGGTGCGACGCACCAGAAGAGCGCCAGCAGCAGCGGGACGTAGAAGGCCGAGCTGCCCAGGTACGACATGAAGAGCATGAAGCTGGTCAGCACGGGTCCCCCCCTCGGTCGCTCAGGTGCGGCGCAGCAGGGCCAGGAACATCGCGTCGGTGCCGTGGCGGTGCGGCCAGAACTGCGCGTAGGGGCCGTCTCCCAGCCCGGAGAGGCCGGAGCTGAGCGACGTCAGCACCGACGGCGCGTCGAGCCGTTCCACGTCGTCGCGCTTGCGCAGGACGTCGTCGACCACGACGCGGGTCTCGGCCAGGTGCGGGGAGCAGGTGACGTAGGCGACCACACCGCCGGGGCGGACGGAGTCCAGTGCCGTGGCGAGGAGGCCGCGCTGCAGGGTGCCGAGTTCGGCGACCGCTTCGGGGCCTCGCCTCCAGCGGGCCTCGGGGCGGCGGCGGAGCGCACCCAGGCCGGTGCAGGGCGCGTCCACCATGACCCGGTCGAAGGCACCGGGACGCCAGGCGGGGGCGGTGCCGTCGGCCGCGACCACGCCCGCGCGCGCGTCGACCGCACGCTGCACCAGCGCCGCGCGGTGCGGCTGGACGTCGGCTGCCAGGAGACGTGCGTCGCGTTGGGTGGCGAGGCCGGAGAGGATCCCCGCCTTGCCTCCGGGGCCGGCGCAGAGGTCGGCCCAGCGGGCGTCACGGCCGTCCAGAGGGGCTTCGGCCAAGGCCAAAGCGACCATCTGGCTCGCCTCGTCCTGGACGGCTGCGCGCCCCTCCCGGACGGCGGCGATCCCCGCGGGGTCGCCTTCGGGCAGCACGGCGGCGTAGGGCGAGTACGGGGCGGGCTCAGCACCGGCCTCGTAAAGCTCCTGCAGTGTGGCCCGGCCTGGGCGGGCGACGAGCGTCACCCTGGGGCGGGCGTTGTCGGCCGCGAGGAGTTCGTCGATCTCACCGGGCCCGACGGCGTCGCGCAGCGCGGACACGATCCACTTGGGGTGGCTGTGCGCGATCGAGAGCCGGGTCGTCGGGTCGGCGTCGGCGGGCGCCACGATCTCCAGCCAGGCGTCCAGGTCGCGGGTCGCGACCTTGCGCAGCACCGCGTTGGCGAACTTCGCCTGGCCGGGGCCCGCCACCGACCGGGCCAGCTCCACGGCCGTCCCCACGGCCGCGTGCGGCGGGATGCGGGTGGCGAGGATCTGGTGCGCGCCGAGGCGCAGGACGTCCAGCAGCGGGGCGTCGACGCGGCGCAGCTCCCGGTCGCTGCACAGCGCGAGGATCGCGTCGTAGGTGCCGCGGCCGCGCAGGGTGCCGTAGGTCAGCTCGGTGGCGAGGGCGGCGTCGCGTCCGGTCAGGGCGCGGTCGTGCAGGCGCTTGGGCAGCAGCAGGTTCGCGTACGCGTCGCGGGTCTCGACCGCGCGGATCACGTCGAACGCCGTGCGGCGGACCAGGTCCTGCGGACGGCCCGTCCTGCGGGGACCGCCGGGCCTGCGGTTCGGAGCGTGGCGGCGGTTGCGGGCGGGTGGCATCAGTGCAGTGCGTCCTTGGCAGAGAGGTTGAGGCCGCGGGCCCAGTCGGCGGCGGCCATGGGGCGCTTGCCCTGCGGCTGGACGTCGCCGAGCGCGACGGGGTGCGTGGCCGTCCCCACCAGCACCTCGTTCTTCCCCGGACGGATCTCGCCGGGCGCGAGCTTGTCGGCGTCCGGTGCGAGGCGGACCGGCCCCAGCTTGAGGCGCGCGTCGCGGAAGCTCGTCCACGCGCCGGGGGCCGGCGTGCAGGCGCGCACGAGGCGGTCGATGTGCAGGGCGGGGCTCCCCCAGTCGACGCGGCCGTCCTCGGGGGTGAGCTTCGCCGCGTGGGACACGCCCTCGGTCGGCTGCGGACGCGGTTCGAGGACGCCGGCCTCGATGCCGTTCATGGTGTCCAGCAGCAGGCTCGCCCCGGCGACGGCGAGCCGCCCCAGGAGCTCGCCGGAGGTGTCGGTCGGCCGGATCGGTTCGGTGAGCACGCCGAAGACGGGGCCGGTGTCGAGGCCCTCCTCGATCTGGAACGTGGCCGCGCCGGTCATGTCGTCGCCGTGCAGGATCGCGCGCTGGACCGGTGCCGCGCCGCGCCAGGCGGGCAGCAGCGAGAAGTGCAGGTTCACCCAGCCGTGCCGCGGGATGCCCAGGGCCTCGCGGGGCAGCAGCGCCCCGTAGGCGACGACCGGGCAGCAGTCGGGCGCGATCTCGCGGAGCCGGTCGAGGAACTCGGGGTCGCGGGCCTTGGCGGGCTTGAGCACCTCCACGCCGGCCTCGGCGGCCAGCTCCGCCACCGGGGAGGCGCTGAGCCGCCGCCCACGGCCCGACGGGCGGTCGGGCCGGGTCACGACCGCGGCCACCTCGTGCGAGGAGCCCAGCAGCGCCGTGAGCGCCGGGAGCGCGGTGTCCGGGGTGCCCGCGAAGACCAGCCGCACCTAGATCGCCTGCCCGAGGGTCCGGTGCGGCGACTCCTTGACGACGGGCACCGGGTCGCCGAACCACTCGGCCTCCCGGATCGCCTTCATCGCCGCCTTGCGCTGCTCGGGGTCCATCCGGTCGATGAAGATGATCCCGTCGAGGTGGTCGGTCTCGTGCTGGACGCAGCGCGCCAGCAGGTGCGTGCCCTCCAGCGTGATGGGCTCGCCGTGCATGTTGAAGCCCTTCGCCACCACCCCGAGCGACCGCGGCGTGGGGAACGCGAGGCCGGGCAGGGACAGGCAGCCCTCGTCGTCGGTCTCCTGCTCGTCGGTCAGGTCGAGCGTGGGGTTGACCAGATGCCCGAGACGGTCGTCGACGTAGTAAGTGAACACGCGCAGACCCACGCCGAGCTGCGGCGCGGCCAGGCCCGCGCCCGGAGCGTCGATCATCGTGTCGGTGAGGTCCTTGACGAGCTGGCGCAGCTCCTTGTCGAAGTCCTTCACCGGCTCCGCGGGCGTGCGCAGCACGGGGTCGCCGAAGAGGCGGATGGGCTTGACGGCCAACGGGGACTCCGTTCCCTGCAAGGTCTTCTGACGTTCTGGCGATGTATCCGTCCAGTCTACGGAGACATCCGACGGTGATTCACACGCCGCGGTGCGCCCCTTGGCGCGCCGAGCGCGCCTTGTAGGCGGCGGTACGCGCGGCCTTGGCGGTCGCCTTGTCGGGGTGGTGCGCGCCCAACGCCTCCAGGACGTCGGCCGCCCCCGGATGCTCGGTGCGCCACAGGTCGTCGACCATGTCCTTCATCTCCGCCTCAGGCGGCGCGTCGATGAGGGCCGCCTCGACCGCCTCCGACGGTTCGGCGGTCTCCAGCATCCCGGCGACGGTGTCGACGAACACCCACAGGTACTCCTCGCGGGCCAGCTCCCGCCCGGCCGGGTCGCCGACGGCGTTCAGCCAGAGCGCGGCGTAGGGCGACACCAGCGGATGCTCCTGCGCGGCGCGGACCACGCCCGCGGCCTCCGGCCCGATCCGGTGCAGGACGGCCGCGGCGAGGTTGCGGGCGCCCGGTCCGCCTGTGCGCATGACGTCCAGCAGGTCGGCGGCGGCGTCCTTCGGGTCGTGGGCGGCCAGCCAGCCGTCGATCTCCTCGTCGGCGGCGTCGGGCCGGTACCAGGTGAGCCCGGCGATCAGCTCGGACGCGCGGGCACCGGCCAGCTCGCCGATGACGGGGGCGGTGAACCCGTCCGCCAGCAGCAGCTCCCGGACGGCCCACACGCCGAGCGGCGTCAGCGCCCGCCCCTCGCCGGACGGCTCGACGATCCCCCAGTCCCGCAGGGTCGCCAGCTCCAGGTGGACCGCGTCCCGGACGAGGGCGCCCATGGCCTCGGCGTCGGAGAGGTCGTACGCCTCCTCGACATGGCCGAGCAGCGCCCCGGCCAGGATCTCCGGCTCCGTCGGCCCCTCCTGCTCGTACAGGTGGATGAGGACGCCGGTCATCTCGTTCTGGACGAGTTCCACCGCGTCCAGGCCGTCCGCGTAGTCGTGGCCGGGCACCACCATCGACTCGAACAGCGGCAGCCAGGCGGCGAGGAACTCCTCGTCGTCCTCGGACCTGAGGCGGGCGAGGGCCGGGCCTGGGGCGGCGCGGCCGTTCTCGGCCGTGATGACGTCGGCCTCGACGGCGGCCCACCACAGGCGCTCCAGCTCGCCCTCGTCCTCCATCTGCCCGTGGCGGCGCGGGACCTCCAGCCCCAAGGCCGCCTCGGCGGCCTCGATGTCCTCGTCGGTGAGCGTGTCGTGCTCGGTGAGGGCGCGCTCGCCCGTCCAGTCGGCCAGGGCCAGGACCGCCCCGGTCAGGCGGGAGGCGCGCGCGGCGGCGGCCACCGCGTCCCGGGGCGCCTGCCGCACCGGCGGGACGACCAGCTCGCCCGCCAGCCGCAGGTACTCCTCGGTGCGGGCGTAGCGCTCGGACTCCGGCAGCTCCTCGAACGCGCGCACCCACGCGTCGACGGCCTCCTGGTCGTCCAGCGAGACCCCGTCGGCCTGCATCAGCCCGCCGATCACCTCGGCGGCGGCCTGCCGCTCCTCGCTGTCGACGGCGGCCACGACCTCGGCGAACTCGGGCCCCGTCCGGTCGATCTCCGCGGCCAGCGCGGCGGCGTCCGGCGCGGCGACCGCGCCGGTGTCGCCCAGATGGCCGACGATCTTGCGGAAGGCGTCCAGGACGGTGGGGACGTCGTCGCTCCCGGCGACCACGTTCTCGGGGAAGACCTCCAGCAGCAGCGCGCGGACCCCCTCCGGGGTCAGCTCGCCGGGCCCCGCGAGGCCCATCTCCTCGCGCGCCAGGCCGAGCAGGATGCGGACCCCCTGCTCGTCTAGCGCCTCGCCGCGTTCGTCCGCCCACCGCCGCAGGTCGCCGGCGGTGCTCTCCACCCAGTTGTCGCCCACCCGAGAACCCTATTGGTCAGATCAGCTCCAGGGGGTCGATCTGCACGCGTACGGTCTCCGTGGCTTTACGTGCACTGCGCACACCCTGGGCTTCCTTCAGCGCGCGCGCCAGGGCGTGTCCTGCGGGACGGGACACGCGTATCAGCGCGCGCTCCTTCTCCTGGACGCCTGTTCCCGCCTGCGCCGCGGGGACGGGCACCGGCACCGGCCCGAGCACCTCCGCCCCCTCCGGCAGCCTGGCATCGCCCAGAAGCTCCCGGATCGCGGCCGGGGAGCCGGTGAGCGACGCCATCCGCGCGGCGGGCGGGAACCCCGCCTCCCTCCGCTCGGCCAGCTCGCGCTCCGCGTACGTCGCCGGATCCCAGCGGACGAGCGCCTGCACGGCCGGCAGCGACCCTTCGGCTGCCACGATGACCGGCCCCTGCGGGCGGACCAGCGACGCCGCGTTCATCCAGCGGCGCAGCGCCTCCTCGCCGGCGCGCAGGTCGGGGCGGCCCAGCAGGACCCAGCCGTCCAGCAGCAGCGCGGCCCGGTAGCCCTCGTCCGCAGGCGGTTCCGCCCCCGGCGTGGACACCACCAGAGCACGCTCTGGGCCGACCCGTTCGAGTATCGCGTCGCGCCCGGACGTGCGTACGGGGACGCCGGGGAACGCCCTGCCGAGTTCCTCCGCCGTGCGTTTCGCGCCCACCACGACGGCCCGCACCTGGAAGAAGCCGCATTCGAGGCAGTGCCAGTCGCCCGCGATGCGCCCGCACCACCGGCAGTAGGGAGCGGCATGGGACGACGCCAGCGCCAGCGGCCCCTGGCACGCCTGGCACCGGGCCGGCTCCCGGCACCGTCCGCACGCGATGCCGGGGACGTAGCCGCGCCTCGGCACCTGCACGAGGACGGGCCCGTCCTCAAGGGCGCTCCGGGCGGCCTCGAACGCGACGTTCGGCAGGCGCGCCGTGCGGGCGGCGGCGTCGCGCGCGAGTTGCGCGTCCTCCCCCACGTAGCGGACGCGGGGCATCGCCGCCCGGACGCCATCACGGCTGGCGGCAAGTGCGTGCGCCCACCCGGTCTCCACCAGCTGGGTGGCGTCGGTGGTCCGGGTGAACCCGCCGATGAGCGCGCCCGCGTTCGCCCTGTGCGCACGCAGCGCGAGGACGTCGCGGGGGTGCGGGTAGGGAGCGTGGGGTTCGGCGTGGACGTCGTCACCGTCGTCCCACAGCACGACGAGGCCGAGGTCGGCGACGGGCGCGAACATGGCCGCGCGAGTGCCGACGACCGCCCGCGCCCTGCCGCGCAGGACGGCGAGCCACCTGCGGTACCGCTCGGCGGGGCCGAGTTCAGCCGTCAGGGCGACGTGCAGGCCCTCCCCCAACTCGGCCTTGAGGGCGGTGTCCACGCGCGCCACGTCGCGCCCATCGGCCACCACGACGATCACACCGCGCCCACTGCTCAATGTGGCCGCGACGGCGCGCGCTATTGCGGCTGCCCAACCGGGCCCTGGCAGGGCGGTCCAGACGGCACGCGGCGCCCTGCCGTCGGCGAGCGCGCCCAAGAACGACGGGCCGGCCGGATAGTCCCCCCACACGCCGGGGTCGTCGGAGCCGGCCTCCACCTCGGAGCTGGCCTCCGCTTCGGAGCCGGCCTCCTCCGGCTCGGGCACGGCCTCGGCCTCCACCCGGGCGTGCCGGGGCGGGACCGCCAGCCGCAGGACGTCCGCGAACGTGCCCGCGTACCGGTCGGCCACCTCACGGGCCAGCGCGGCGATCTCCGGCGTCAGGACGGCCTCGGACGAGGTCACCCGCTCCAGGTACAGCAGCGTGCCGTCGTGGCCGCTCTCGGCGGCGCGCTCCAGCAGGAACCCGTCGACGAGCTGACCGGCGAACCTGACCCGCACCCGGCACCCCGGCACCGCCCGGGCGTCCAGCTCGGCGGGCACGAGGTAGTCGAACGGCCGGTCGAGGTGCGGCAGCGACATGTCGACCGCGATCCGCGCCACGGGCAGCTCGCCGGCCGGGCTCCGCGCCCCCTTCCGCCCGCCTGACCTGCCCGTCTTCTTCGGCTTGCCGGGCTTGTCGGGCTTGCCGGCAGGAGCCCGGGGAAGGTCGTCCAGCCCCGGGATCAGGTCCGTCCCCCCGCCGTCCTTCGTCACGCTCCCCGTCCTACCAGATCGACCCGACAGCCGGACGGGCACGCTAGGGTTGACCCGTTTGAACGGGCGCGCGCCCGCCGGCCCATTGCCCGCCGCCCCCTCCGCGCCCCCGCCGTCCGACGAGCCCGTGCAGGCGAAGTGACCACAGCGCATACTCGAGAGCGGGCGGACGCCCCGGTCCCGCCTGGATCGCCGCGCCGTCCCGCACTTTCCCGGCCCGACTGGAAGAAGTGGAAGAGGCGGGCACGCCACCCGGTGGTGGCGGCCACGGCCGCCGCCGCGGTCCTCCACCTGGTCTGGGCGCTCGCCCTGGCGACCGAGGGGGGCGACCTCGCGGCCCAGGCCGCGTGGACCGACTTCGCCTGGAAGCACCCCGGCGCCGCCTACAGCTTCGCCTGGTACGGCGGGATGCACCCGGTGTCCTACAGCGTCCTGTCGCCGTACCTGATGGCGCTGTTCGGCATCCGCACGGTCGCGGTGGTGACGGGCACGCTGTCGGCGACCCTGACCGCGTATCTGCTCAAGAAGTTCCGCGCCCCGGTGGCACTGCCCGCGTCGCTGTGGGCCGCGTTCGCGCTGTCGTGCAACACCGCCTCTGGGCGCGTCACCTTCAGCCTGGGGCTGCTGTTCGCGCTCATGGCGACGATCGTGGCGTTCACCCCGCGCGGCACGCCCGCCCTGCGCGCCGGCGGCATGGTGGGTCTCGGCGTCCTGGCCTCCCTCGCGAGCCCCGTCGCCGGGCTGTTCCTGCTGGTGCTGGCCGCCGCGCTGTTCCTGACCGGGCGCCGCCGCGCGGGCGTCTGCCTCGCCGTCGGCCTCCCCGTCGTGGTGGGGACGACGAGCCTGCTGTTCCCCTTCAGCGGCGTCCAGCCGATCTCGCTCACCGCCATCGTGCTGCCCGCCATCACCAGCGTCATCGCGATCCTGCTCTGCGCCCCGAAGAGCTGGACGTTCGTGCGCGTCGGCGCCGGCGTCTACCTCGCCGGGATCCTGCTGACCTGGCTGATCCCCTCCCCCGTCGGCAGCAACGTCGAGCGCCTGGCGCTGCTGTTCGGCGGCATGTTCCTGCTGTCGGCGGTGGCGCGCGCGCACGGCCGGGTCCGCATCGCGGTGCTGTCACTGGCGTTCATCGTCACCGCGTCCTGGCAGGTCGTGAAGCCCGTCGACGACCTGATCCACACCGAGCCCGCGGCGGCCGCCGCCGCGCACGCGCGCGGCCTCGTCGCCGAACTCGACGCCCTCGGCGCAGGCAAGGCCCGCATCGAGGTCGTGCCGCTGCGCTCCCACTGGGAGTCGGCCGGCCTCAGCCGCCACTTCGTGCTGGCGCGCGGCTGGAACCGCCAGGTCGACGCCGAGCGCCACAAGCTGTTCTACGAGGACGGCGCGCTGACGGCCGACTCCTACCGAGACTGGCTGCACGAGTGGTCCGTGCAGTACGTAGTCCTGCCCGAGCAGGAGGTCGACTGGTCCGCGCAGGAAGAGGCCGCCCTGGTGGAGAAGGGCCAGCCGTACCTGACGGAGGTCTGGCGGGACGAGCACTGGCGCCTGTTCCGCGTCGCCGCCCCGACACCGCTGGTCGACCGCCCCGCGTCCGTCCACGAACTCACCGCGGGCGAACTCGTCGTCGACATGCCGTCCAAGGGGTCCGTGCTCATGCGGGTCTCCTGGTCGCCCTGGCTGAGCGCCACGGGCGGGGACGCCTGCCTGGCCCGCGAGGGCGACTTCGTGCGGCTGACGGCCCGGGAGCCCGGCCGCTACACCATCGCGGCCCGCTACGGCCTGCACCGCGGCAACCACTGCCCCTCCTGACCGAGCACGCGAAGAGGGCCCCGGGGACGCCCCGGGGCCCTCTTCGCGTGCCGGATCAGAGACCCGCGGCGGAGGCCAGGTCCTTGGCGCGGTCGGTCGACTCCCAGGAGAAGTCGGGCTCCGACCGGCCGAAGTGGCCGTAGGCGGCGGTCTGCGAGTAGATCGGGCGGAGCAGGTCCAGGTCGCGGACGATCGCGGCCGGACGCAGGTCGAACACCTCGTCGACGGCCTTCTCGATCTTCTCGGGGGCGACCTTCTCGGTGCCGAACGTCTCCACGAACACCCCGACCGGGTGCGCCTTGCCGATCGCGTACGCGACCTGCACCTCGGCGCGGTCGGCGAGCTGCGCGGCGACGATGTTCTTGGCGACCCAGCGCATCGCGTACGCGGCGGACCGGTCGACCTTGGACGGGTCCTTGCCGGAGAACGCGCCGCCGCCGTGCCGGGCCATGCCGCCGTAGGTGTCGACGATGATCTTGCGGCCGGTGAGGCCGGCGTCGCCCATCGGGCCGCCGATCTCGAAGCGGCCGGTCGGGTTGACCAGCAGCCGGTACCCGTCGGTGTCGAGGTCGAACTGGGCGAGCACCGGGTCGACCACGTGCTCCTTCACGTCCGGGGCGAGCAGCTCCTTCAGGTCGATGTCGGGAGCGTGCTGGCTGGACACCACGACGGTGTCGAGGCGGACGCCGCGGTCGCCGTCGTACTCGATGGTCACCTGGGTCTTGCCGTCCGGGCGCAGGTAGGGGACGTCGCCGCTCTTGCGGACCGCCGACAGCCGCTGCGCGAGCCGGTGCGCCAGCGTGATCGGCAGCGGCATCAGCTCGGGCGTCTCGCTGGTGGCGTAGCCGAACATCAGGCCCTGGTCGCCGGCGCCCTGCCGGTCCAGGTCGTCGACGCCCTCGCCCTCGCGGGTCTCGTAGGCGTCGTCGACGCCCTGCGCGATGTCGGGCGACTGCGCGCCGATGGACACCGACACGCCGCAGGAGTGCCCGTCGAAGCCCTTCTTGGACGAGTCGTAGCCGATCTCGAGGATCTTCTCCCGGATCACGCCGGGGATGTCCACATAGGTCTCGGTGGTGACCTCACCGGCCACGTGCACCTGGCCGGTCGTGATCAACGTCTCGACGGCGACCCGGCTCTTCGGGTCGTCCTTGAGCATCGAGTCGAGGATCGCGTCGCTGATCTGGTCCGCGATCTTGTCCGGGTGTCCTTCGGTCACTGACTCGGAGGTGAACAGGCGGCGAGACACGTACGTGAACTCCTTGCAGCGGCTGCTGACTGACGTCGCAGGACGGATATGTCATCGAGTTCGGCGGGGACGTCCCCCGCGCGTTGTCCAAGTGGGCGGTGTCCAAGTGGTAGGCCCGCAGTCTAGCCGGATCACCCTCGGGCGCCGGTAGTGACTCGGTCGAGCCGGGCGGCCTCCGATCAATCCGCGGGCAACGGGTCCAGGCGGGCGGCGACGAGGTCCCAGACGACCTCGGCGAGGGCGTCCTTCGCACCGCGCGGCACCTCGGTGTGCGAGCCGTCCGCGCCGAGGATCACCGCCTCGTTGTCGGGGCGCCCGAAGGTCAGGTTCTCGCCGACCTGGTTGACGACGAGCAGGTCGCTGCCCTTGCGGGCGAGCTTGGCGCGGCCGTTGGCGAGGACGTCGTCGGTCTCGGCGGCGAAGCCCACGATCACCTGCCCGGGGCGGCGCTCGCGCCCGAGCTCGGCCAGGATGTCGGGGTTCTTGACGAGCCGGATCGGCTCCGGCTCCGCGCCCTCCGCCTTCTTGATCTTCGAGCCCCGGTAGCCGGCCGGCCGGAAGTCGGCGACGGCGGCGGCCATCACGACCGCGTCCGCGTCGGCGGCGGCCGCGATGACGGCCTTGTGCATCTCCTCCGCCGTTCCGACGGCGACGACCTCGGCGCCCGCGGGGTCGGGCAGGGCGACGTTCGCCGCGACGAGCGTCACGCGGGCGCCGCGCGCCACGGCGGTGCGGGCGAGCGCGTAGCCCTGCAGACCGGAGGAGCGGTTCCCGATGAAGCGGACGGGGTCGATCGGCTCCCGGGTGCCGCCCGCGGAGACCACGATGCGCCGCCCGGCCAGGTCGCGGCCGCCGGCGCCGCGGGCCAGCACGTGCCGCGCGACCTCGAACAGCTCGGCCGGGTCGGGCAGCCGGCCGGGGCCGGTGTCCTTGCCGGTGAGCCGCCCGGACGCGGGCTCCACCACGATCGCGCCCCGGGACCGCAGCGTCGCCACGTTGGCGCGGGTCGCGGGGTGCTCCCACATCTCGGTGTGCATCGCGGGCGCGAACACGACCGGGCAGCGGGCGGTGAGCAGGGTGTTGGTGAGCAGGTCGTCGGCCAGGCCCTGCGCGGCCCGCGCGAGCAGGTCGGCGGTGGCGGGCGCGACGAACACCAGGTCGGCGCCCTGGCCGAGCCGGACGTGCGGCACCTCGGCGACGCCGTCCCAGACCTGCGGGGACACCGGGTTGCCCGACAGGGCGGCCCAGGTGGGCTCGCCGACGAACCGCAGGGCGTCGGCGGTCGGGACCACGGTGACGTCGTGGCCGGACTCGGTGAGCCGCCGCAGCAGCTCGCACACCTTGTACGCGGCGATGCCCGCGCTCACGCCGAGGACGACGCGCGGCTTTCGGGAGGTCATGCAGTCACGATCCCATCGCGCGCCCGGAGCGCCTGCGGCGGGGGTCAGGTGCCCCCCGGCGGGCCCTGCGGGCGGCGGCGGAGGCGGCCGCGCCGCGACGCCGACGGGCGGCATCGGCGGCCACGGGTCCGCTAGCCCTCGATGGGCTCGGCGTTCAGGAGGCCCTCGCGCGTCTCGCGGAGCGCGATCGACAGCGGCTTCTCCTGCACCTGGGTCTCGACGAGCGGGCCGACGTACTCCAGCAGGCCCTCGCCCAGCTGGGCGTAGTAGGCGTTGATCTGCCGGGCGCGCTTGGCCGCGATGCTCACGAGGCCGTACTTGGTGTCGACGACCTCCAGGAGCTCGTCGATCGACGGGTTGGTGATGCCCTCGTTGCTGGCTGCCACTCGGTGGCCTTCCACTGGTAGGTCGCTTACCGAACAGCCATCAAGGTTAGCAGCTCATCGCACACGTCCTGGACGGACGTGTTGACGAGCGTCACATCGAACTCCTTCTCGGCGGCGAGCTCCACGCGGGCCGCGTCGAGGCGGCGCTCGATGACGTCCGGCGGCTCGGTGCCGCGGCCGGTGAGCCGGCGGACCAGCTCCTCCCAGCTCGGCGGCGCGAGGAAGACCAGCCGCGCCTGCGCCATGGACCGGCGGACCTGCCGGGCGCCCTGCAGGTCGATCTCCAGGAGCACCGGTTCGCCGCGTGCGAGGCGCTCCTCGACGGGCCGGCGCGGGGTGCCGTAGCGGTTCCCCGCGAACTCGGCCCATTCGAGGAGCTCCCCCTCGGCGACGAGCCGGTCGAAACCGGCGTCGTCGACGAAGAAGTACTGCACACCATCGGTCTCACCCGGGCGGGGGGCCCGGGTGGTCACCGAGACCGACAGCCACACCTGCGGGTGCGAGCGCCGGATCTCGGCGACGACCGTGCTCTTGCCGACGCCCGACGGCCCGGAGAGGACCGTCAGCCGCCGCGCGAGCGGGCCATGCGTGCTGGAGCCTTCCGGCGCAGGAATGGGTGCGCCGGAGCCGGACGGGATGGAGCCGGCGCCGGGTCGCCCCGGGCCGGCCGCGGCGGCCTGACCGCCGCGCCCGCCCGTGAGTCGCGCGTCAGCGGTTCGCACTTCCGCCGAACTCACGCTCCAGGGAGGCACGCTGGTTGGCGCCGAGGCCCCGCACACGGCGGGACTCGGCGATGCCCAGGCGCTCCATGATCTGCTTCGCACGGACCTTGCCCACACCGGGCAGTGATTCCAGGAGGGCCGACACCTTCATCTTTCCGATGACGTCGTCGGACTGACCCTCTTTGAGAACCTCGGCGAGCGAGGTTCCCCCGTGCTTGAGCCGGTTCTTAACCTCGGCCCGCTCCTTGCGAGCCTTGGCAGCCTTCTCCAGGGCTGCGGCGCGCTGTTCGGGGGTTAGGGGCGGAAGAGCCACGCCGGGTCACCTCAGGTTTCCACTCGACGGAGTCGGACGGGTTGGGAAACTAGCGAGTTCACCGCCCATAAGGCAACGTGAAGTGCCGTTTAGCCCACCACAAATTCACGAAAATCACTCCCCGGAGTGTCCTGAATACAGAGTGTACCCAATCTGGAGGGGTCCGCGGCCCATCCCCGCGCCTTGCTGGGACTTTCGCATGATCGTGAAAATCCCCCCAATCTGACCCCAAATGCGGCACTCGGTACCCTTATGTCGCAGCGGTTCGGGCCCCCTCGGGGCCGTCCCGCCGCGCTCCGCCGGCCCGCCCGGCGGGCGTCCGCGACCGCCCTCCGCCGCCCCCTGTGAGGTCTCCCACAACCGATCCCGACCGAGTGACTCTCGTCACGCCGGGACGTTCCGCACGTCGCGGCGGCACCGTTACTGTCATCCTCGACAACACCCGACCCCGCCAAGATCGTCTCCCGCTCGGAGGGCCGCGCCACCCCACTCAGCTCCCCGCCCGCCGCCAGGGCGCCCACATGGACGCGGAACGACCGGACGACCCGCCGGGGGCTTCCCGCCCGGTGAATCGCCACTCCGCGTGAACGAGTTCCTCGTTCGGCACGTACTCGCAATGCGAACACTCCGTCCCCGCCATTCGCATGCGACTAAAACCACAATGTGCGATCCCACCCGGCTGAGAACGCCTCGAAACTTTCGCGGAATGCAGTTCTGCTCATGCGTCCGCGGTCACCGCAATCGGCGCGGCACGCCGTATCGGCGGACGTCAGCGGACGTCGGCGGAGGTGCGCCGCAGCGCGGCCGCGATGGCCGCCGCGGCGGCACCGGGGTCGGGGGCGCCGGTGATGGGGCGGCCGATGACCAGCAGGTCGGCGCCCGCGGCCAGGGCCTCCTCCGGGGTCGCCACGCGGGCCTGGTCCTGGGTGGCGGCGCCGGCCGGGCGGACACCGGGAGTGATCAGCGTGATGCCGGGGCCGACCTCGGCGCGTACCGCCGCGGCCTCCTGCGGGGAGCAGACCAGGGCCTGCGCGCCCGCCTCGACCGCGAGCGCGGCGAGCCGGCGGACGGCGTCCGGCGCGGGCCCGGACAGGCCCAGCGCGGCGAGGTCGGCGTCGCCCAGCGACGTCAGGACCGTCACCGCGGCGATCGACGTGCTGGGGGCGGCCTCGACCGCCGCGCGGATCATCGCGGGCCCGCCGGCGGCGTGCACGGTCAGGTAGGCCGGCTTGAGCCGCGCCACGGCGCGGGCGGCGCCGCGGACCGTCGCGGGGATGTCGTGGAGCTTGAGGTCGAGGAAGACCTGCACGCGGCTCGCGCCGCGGACGCTGGCGATGACGTCCGGCCCGTACCGCAGGTAGAGCTCCAGGCCCACCTTGACGGTGGAGACGTGCGGCGTGACCAGGGTGGCCCAGCGCGCGGCCGTCTCCAGATCGGGCGCGTCCAGCGCGACGGCGATGGGGGCGGTCACAGTTTCTCCTTCTCGGGCTCTTGCGGGCGCACCTGGGGCGGCACGTACCCGGCGGGCTTGTGCGCGAGCCCGACGGCGTCGGCGAGGCGGCCGATGCGGCGGGCCGCGAGCGCCTCCTCCAGCTCGCGCAGGACGCGGGGGCCGGCCAGGGGGTCGTGGAACACGGCGGTGCCGACGGCCACGGCGGAGGCGCCGGCGAGGATGAACTCCAGGGCGTCCAGGCCGGTGGCGATGCCGCCGACGCCGATGATGGGGGTGCTGGGCAGCGCGGCGTGCACCTGGTAGACGCAGCGGACCGCGATGGGCCGGACCGCGGGCCCGGACAGGCCGCCCGACACGCCGGTGAGGGCGGGCCGGAGCGTCCCGGTGTCGATCGCCATGGCGTCCATGGTGTTGATCAGGGTGAGGCCGTCGGCGCCCGCGTCCGCGCAGGCGAGCGCGATCGTGACGATGTCGGTGACGTCCGGGGCGAGCTTGGCGAAGACCGGGACGCCGGGCCGGGCGTGGTCGCGGACGGCCCGGACGACGGACGCCGCGGCGGCCGGGTGCCAGCCGAACACGCGCCCGCGGTCCTCGGCGTTGCGGCAGGCGACGTTGACCTCGATCGCGGCGACGCCGGGGACGCCCCGCAGGCGGCGGGCCATCTCGCCGTACTCCTCGACGCTGTTGCCCGCCACGGAGACGATCGTGCGGGCGTCCTGCTCGATGAGCCACGGGAGGTCGCGTTCGAGGAACGTCTCCACGCCGGGGCCTGGGAGGCCCATGGCGGTGAGGAGGCCGCTGGGCGTCTCGGTCACGCGCGGCGTGGGACGTCCCGCGCGCGCTTGCGGCATGACGGACGTGGTGACGAACGCGCCAAGGCGGGAGATGTCGAAGAACTGGGCGAGCTCCCGCCCCGTCCCGCCGCACCCGGCGGCCGTCATGACGGGGTTGGGCAGCTCCAGGGGCCCGAGTGCGGTCCTGACCCTGTCGCTCATTGCGAGCCCCCCTCGGTGACGTTCAGGACGCGCGGCGCGCCGAGCGCGTCGAACGGGATGGTGCCGAGGTCGCCCCACCGGACCCGGTCGCCGCGCAGGACGGGCCCGTCGGCGCAGGCGCGGACCATGCGGGTCACGCCGTCGTCGCCGTGGACGGGGAGCATGCACGTCATGCACACGCCGATGCCGCACGCGCCCGTCTGCTGCAGGAACTCCTCGACCGAGACCTGGGAGGGGAGGCCGAAGTCGCCGGCGACCTGGGTGACCGAGCGCAGCAGGCTCGTCGGGCCGCAGCCGTAGACGACGTCCGCGCCGGTCTCCTCGATGACGCGGGGCAGCACGTCGCGGACGGTGCCCTTCTCCCCCATCGAGCCGTCCTCGGTGGCGACGGTGGAGCTGTCGCCGATCCGCTGCGCCATCCGGGAGCCGAACACCTGCCGGGCGGACGGCCCGCCGAGCACGAAGTGCACCTGGCAGCCGCGCCGCAGCAGGGTGTCGGCGAGCGCGAACACGGCCGCGCCGCCCGGCCCGCCGGCGACCAGCAGGCAGGTCACGGGGTCGCGGGGCAGCCGGAACGGGCGGCCGAGCGGGCCGACGAGGTCGATCTGGTCGCGGGAGCGGCGGCCGGCGAGCCAGCCGGTGCCGGGCTCGGTGTCGGCGAACACCAGCTCGACGGTGCCGCCGTAGTCGGACTTGACCTCGTGGACGCCGAAGCAGCGGCGGACCAGGCGGGACGTGTGCTCGCCGCCGACGGCGAGCGCCACGAACTGGCCGGGCCGGAACCGCTCGGCGATGGCCGGGGCCACCAGCGTCATCGCGTGGTAGTCCTGCACCTGGCGGACCGTCAGCACCGTCGCCGACGTCTGCACCGGCGTGTCGGACACCCGTCTCCCTCTTCTCGTCGTGCGCCGGGCGGGCCGGGCGGAGGCTGCCGCCGCCCGGCCC